>CBDUBP010000071.1:0-10628 GCA_965365415.1 uncultured bacterium
AGATCAAGAGAAAGCATGCTTTCAAAAGCCACATCCTGACCAAGAAGTCGAAAAAACGTAAGTTAGCCCTTACCCACTCGGCACTTGTTCACAAGTCGGACGAAAAAAGCGTGAAAGAACAGCTTAGACTTATCTAATTGCTGTAAGCTGACAGCTGTCAGCTGGTTCCATTAATAACCCTGTACCAGTGCTCAAAGTCCCGAAAGGGCGCCTGTTACAAAACAATTTAAATTATGCCAAGATCAGTAAACTCAGTTGCCAAAAGGGCACGCAGAAAAAAAATAATGAAACAGGCCAAAGGATTCTTTGGTCGACGCAAAAACGTTTGGACGGTTGCGAAAAACGCAGTGGAGAAAGCGATGCTTTACGCTTACCGCGACAGAAAAGTGAACAAGAGGAACTTCCGCTCGTTGTGGATCATGCGTATCAACGCGGGTGCACGCCTTGAAGGAATGTCTTACTCCCAGTTCATGGGGTTGGTTAAAAAAGCCGGAATCGAATTGAACCGTAAAGTTCTTGCCGATCTTGCCATGAACCATCCGGAGGCTTTTAAAGCTATCGTCAACCAGGTAAAATAAACGTTTGTAAAATCGTTACTGCCTACTTATAAAAGGAACCCGCTTGAAAGAGCGGGTTTTTTTATTTAGGATTTGAGAATTAAGATGTCAGATTTTGGCGTTCTGGGCGGGCTATCCGCTGTATCTTTTGCGGTTTTGTGGCTACGGCACTTATGATATCCGGGTATGGAGGTTCGAGTACGCCGAAGGCGGTATCGAGAACCGCAAAAGGATGCCGCTCCCATTCCACCCGAGCTTAGCGAACAGGCGAAGCAAACGCTGGTCTTAGACTACAACCATGTTTTCCGGCCTGATTCAGCTCGCATCAGAAAAGGACCACGCGCAATTTTAAAAATAAAATCTGCTATGTTTTTGGCAATCAAATAAATATGCTATTAATTTGACTTGCCAAAACAAAACAAAATGCATCTCAAGCAATCTTTTCTCATTGCAGCGACCGTAGGCATTATCCTACTCGGTGGCTGGGAAATCTACTGGCGCTCACAAGGTAAAACCCCCGATCTTGACGACGATAAAAACCTGTGGGCCGTACAGCGCGCCAGAGTAGAAAATGCGTCGCGCAACGATGTCGTTCTTGTCGGTTCGTCACGTGTCCTTTTTGACATCCAGCTCGACCAGTGGGAAGCCCAAACCGGAATTCGGCCCATTCAACTGGCCTGCGCCGGATCGTCTCCGCTTCCTGTGTTTCACGATCTTGTTAATAATACCGATTTTGCCGGAACTATTGTCGTGGGTGTGACGCCCGGACTCTTTTTTTCGACTATTTACCCAAAGGCAAGTCCGATCAGTCGACCTCAGTCACGGGTCGATTATTACAAAGACCGGACATACGCACAGCGGGCAAATCACTGGCTTTCGCTTCCACTGCAAAATAACTTTGCCTTTATATCAACCAGCGAAGAAGGTTGGACCGATGATATCGATCTGAAATCATTACTCCAAAATTTCAATATTGAAAACCGGACAGGGAAGCCGCAGTATCCGCCGTTCCGGGCATTTGCTTCTATCGAACAGGATCGCAACAACCCGATGAGTGAAAAAACAGCGACCGACACCGCATTTGCCAACAGCATCAAAGCGGTATGGAAGTTTTTGATAATGAGCAATTCGCATCCGCCCGAGCGCGAAGCGACCACCAATTTTTTTGCCGCGGACGCCACGAAATTTTTGGCGCGTGGCGGAAATCTGATATTGCTGCGCTGCCCGTCAAGCGGCTGGATCAAGGAGGGCGAAGACCGTTTTATGCCCAAGGCCGCTTTTTGGGATCCGCTGGTTAAAGCGTCAAAGGCCAAGGCCTATTATTATGAAGACTATCCGCAGTTTAAAAACCTGACGTGCCCCGAATGGTCGCACCTCTCAGCTTCGGATGCACGATACTTTACGACAGAGCTTGTCAAAATCCTCAACAAAGAAGGCGCGCTTATTCAACCAAAAACAAATTAGCCATGCTGTTTAACTCCCTAAGTTTCGTCGTCTTCCTTACGATCGTCCTGGCGCTTTACTATCTAAAAATCTTCAACTGGACCAACAAAAAAAGAATGCTTCTTTTAGCGAGCTACATCTTTTACGGCTTGTGGAATCCGCCACTTGTCATCCTTCTGTGGATTTCTACGATGGTCGACTGGATAGCGGGAAACAAACTTTCGGTTGAAGAAAATCAGCGCAAGCGGAAACTCTGGCTGCTGATGAGTCTCGTCGTAAATCTCGGCTTTTTGGCCTTTTTTAAATATCGGGATTTCATGCTCGATAATTTTACCAATATCGTCAATAGCTACGGGTACGGCTATAAACCGCAACCGATGGATATCATTCTGCCCATGGGAATTTCCTTTTACACCTTTCAAACCATGTCTTATACCATCGATATCTATCTGAGGCGGGCAGAACGCGCAAGAACCTTTTTGGACTTTGCGCTCTATGTTACGTTTTTCCCACAACTCGTTGCCGGCCCAATTGTTCGCGCGGGCGAACTGATATCGCAATTTTACGAAGAAAAACGGGCCACGGTGAACCAGTTCATTTGGGGACTATTCCTGCTCACGATCGGATTGTTTCAAAAAATCGTGTTGGCCGATACGCTGCTGTCCGATACGGCCGATGCGGTTTACGGATCAACTGCCGTCTTGAACGGTGTCGACGCATGGACCGGAACATTGGCCTTTTCGGGTCAGATATTCTTTGATTTTGCCGGCTATTCAACATGCGCCATCGGCATCGCGCTGATGCTGGGGATTTTACTGCCCGACAATTTCAGATATCCATACGCAGCAATCGGGTTTTCCGACCTATGGAGGCGATGGCACATTTCGCTGTCGACATGGCTACGCGATTATCTCTACATTCCCCTTGGCGGAAACAAGCACGGCATCGTCCGGATGTACAGCGCGCTGATGATCACAATGCTCTTGGGCGGACTATGGCATGGTGCGGCGTGGACTTTCGTAATATGGGGAGCATTGCACGGAATTTATCTTGTCATCGAGCGTACATTAAGAAATTGGGTCCAAATTAAGATCAATGTCTTTAACGGAATCTTGCTGGCACTTCTCACTTACACGCTCGTCAATTTTACCTGGGTCTTTTTTAGGGCGCGCGAATTTGCCACCGCGAAAAGCATCATCAGTTCGATGCTATTCCTTAATCCGGGCGGCGAAAAAATCCTGCAATCTTTTGATATCCTGAAGGTGTTTACCATCATCGGATTATTGTTTTTATGCCACTGGTTGATGCGCAATACATCATTGAAAGAAGTTTCCCTTAAAACCCCGGCCTGGGCGCTGGGCATATTCTGGGCTGCCATGTTTTTCCTGATCGCGATTTCTCAAGGCAGCGGGGAACAATTCATCTACTTCCAATTCTAAGGTAAATTTAAGTTGAAGGTGATGGTGTTCAGATAAGGGCATGAGGTCAGGGCGTTCCACCGGCTCCGCACGCTCCGCCGCTGTCGGGCTGTCCGCTGTATCTTTTGCGGTATTTGTAGATACGGCACAAACGAGGTCCGAGTTTGGAGGTTCGAGTACGCCGGAGGCGGTATCGAGAACCGCAAAAGGATGCCGCTCCCATCCCTCACGCGACTTCCATCAAGCCTACTGCATAAAAAAAAGCCGCCTCATGGCAGCCATTATGACGAACGTCGAAAGTCGAAAGTCGAAAGTCGAAAGTCAAAAGTCCAAAGTCATACTGCCTAATATAAAATGAGGAATCCGAAATAATAAACTTCACTAAACCCCTAAACTATCTAAACTTCCTAAACTCCTCAACTAAACAAATCCTCACATCCTCCTCTAAACTTCCTAAACTTCTAAACTTTTCTCCTCCAAATAAACAAATAAACACATAACCGCCTAAACTACTTAAACACTTCCAATTTCTCCCCGTCAAAACTCGCCCAAACCATATACAAATGCGAATCCTGATGGAAAATATTGCCATATCTATCGATCGCCACCGCACCTGCAAATCCTTCAAACGGTTTTAATTCCTCAAAGCTCTTCGCAAATGCATCGGCGATCGGGAATCCATCTGTAACCCGCGTCACGATCTTTGCCGCAACAGCCCCGCTCACGATGTCCTCGCCAACTCCTGTCATGCTCACGCCACAATATTCATTCGCATAATTTCCGGCAACGGTAGCTGAATCGGAAATCCGTCCCGGAATCTCAAAACCTTTTCCGCCCGTAGATGTCGCGGCCGCAATCTTCTCATCTTTTAACGCCACACAGCCGACAGTTCCCAAACCATATGTTTTAAGATTCTCTTCATACTCCTTCCGACGCTGCGGAATCTCTGTAGAAAACGGCTCAAACCCATTCTTTCTCGCGAATAACGTCGCGCCCTCTCCGCCGAGAATCCTGTCCTCAAACGGCAACAGCTTTTCCGCAACCTGGATTGGATTTTTTACTTCTTCGATATTGATCACACCCGACATCTTCATCGTCGATCCGTCCATCAGGGCGGCACTCATCCGGATCTTTCCGTCGCTCTGTATTTGTGACCCGATTCCCGCATTGAACAAGGCATCATCCTCAAGCAGTGTCACCGCATAAACCGCAGTATCGAGCGATGTGTGCTCCTTCATATATTCAAACGCCTGCGTCGCGACACGACCAAGCGCCTGCTGCTTTGCAATTTTGGTTTCCTGATTGGTATGCGATTCCGAAAAAAATCCGCCGTGTATAATGATCTTCATATCAAACAGATTTTTCTGAATCGATGTCTTCCTGTGTAAACACAAGCTTTTCCGCATATTGGGACGACTTGATGTGCATCTTGAAGCTCTTCAGATCAAAAGTGTCATGGATGCTCAAAACATGCGTCACGAGGTGATTGATCGAAATTGGCTCGCCCATCTCCACCTGCGTCAGGTTCGTATCTTTGATCTCACGCCCGTCAACAAGGATCACAAGCCCCGACCCTATCGCTTCCATCTCCGTATTGTTCCTGATCAAAAGCCCGGTATCCTCACCAAGCCCGATCCCAAGCGTCCTCGGATTTCCGACCACCGCCTGGAAAAGCCTGCCAATCCTGCCGCGCTGCACAAAATGCGTATCGATCACAACACCATCGATGAGTCCGAGTCCGCTTGTTATTTTGACTTCACCTTTCAACAATGCCTCAGAACTGCTTCCCTGATAAATCATATTGTTTGATGCCGCAGCCGCTCCTGCCGATGTCCCGGCATATACGAAATCTTCATTATGGTATTTGTCGAGCAAAAGATCGTGAAAAGGTGTACCGCCTAAAATCGAAGTCAGCCTGAGCTGGTCGCCGCCCGTAAACATGACCACATCAGCAGCCCGGAGCCTGTCGAGTACTTCTTTGCTTGAAGTCATTTCGCGCTTGTCAAGATGAAGCACATCGACATTTGTCGCACCAAGCGAACTGAGCGCCTTTAAATATTCAGGTCCGATTTCACGTGGAATTTTTGAAGCTGTCGTAATGACTTCAATTCGGGAATTCTCATAATTTTTTGCTTCGGTGAGGATCCGTTTAAGAATCCCTTTTTCGAAAAACGCCAAGTTATTAAGTGCAACTTTTTGATGGTCAGATTTCTCGATTATACTTCCTTTATCGACGGCACCGCCGATGATGATCAGTTTCCCTTTTATTTTCATGCCGCAAAATTACCAATTAAGGCTTTAACGCACAAAGTAACCCTTTATTTTTTGGTAAACCTTTACCAAATAATGAAGTAAAAAATCGTGCTGATGTAATGGAGATTGTTTAATTTTTAACTAATTTCCTGCCGGGTTACCAGCCTTCGCGTCCTAACCCGGGAGTTTAATCAGCATTCAACCAAACTATTTAGCAAATCAAACTTTTACTGTATGAAGATATTAAAGATTCAGGTACTCAAAGGACCGAACATTTGGAGCATCCAACGAAAGAAATTAATTCAAATGCGCCTGGATCTTGAAGATATGGAGCAAAAGCCAACCAATAAAATTGAAGGCTTCCGCGAAAGGATCGAAAAAATGATCCCGTCACTTGTCGAACACCGCTGTTCCGAAGATTCGCGCGGCGGATTCTTTCATCGCGTCGAAAAAGGTACATGGATGGGTCATGTGATTGAACATATCGCATTGGAAATCCAAACACTTGCAGGTATGGAAACCGGATTCGGGCGCACACGTGAAACAAAAACCTCGGGCATCTATAATGTCGTGTTTAGCTATACCGAAGAGAATGTCGGAATATTTGCGGCGGAATCATCCGTTCGAATTGCCGAAGCTTTGATCGCGGGAGAACCATACGACATCGATGCCGATATCCAGCGGATGCGCGAGATCCGCGAACGCGTCAGGCTTGGCCCGTCTACGGGAAGCATTGTCGAAGAAGCGATGGCACGGGACATCCCGTGGATCAGGCTCGGGACCAATTCTCTTGTCCAGCTCGGATATGGCGTCAATCAAATGCGGTTTCAGGCAACGATTACCGGACGAACCAATTATCTGTCGGTTGAAATGGCTTCGGATAAGGAATCTACCAAACGAATGCTCGAAAGCGCGTCCGTTCCCGTCGCAAGCGGCGATATCTGCGTCGACGAGGAAGATCTGCGCGAGACGATCGACCGCATCGGTTATCCGATTGTTCTGAAACCTTTGGATGGCAATCACGGAAAAGGAGCATCGATAAACGTCTGCACCTGGGAAGGCGCCGTTGCGGGCCTTGAATTCGCCAAGAAGTACAGCCGTCGTGTCATCGTGGAAAAATTCATAACCGGATTCGACTTCAGGGTCCTGATCATCAATAATAAACTTGTGGCAGCAGCCAAAAGGATTCCTGCGCATATTGTAGGGAATGGTCAGGATTCCATCCAGCAATTGATCGATATTGAAAACCAAAACCCAAAACGCGGGTACGGGCATGAAAATGTACTGACCGAAATTTCAGTCGACCGCGACACACTGGATCTGCTGGCCAAAAAGGATTATACGCTCGAAACCGTTCCATCGAGGGACGAGATCATTTATCTGAAATCGACCGCAAATCTCAGTACCGGCGGAACATCCGTGGATGTTACCGAAATGATGCATCCGGAAAATATCTTCCTTTGCGAACGGATTGCACGTTTTATAGGCCTCGACGTTTGTGGGATCGATATCATGGCAGGCAATCTTACACAGCCTTTGAAAGAAAATGGCGGCGTCGTGCTCGAGGTCAACGCAGCTCCGGGATTCAGGATGCACCTTGCCCCTTCCGAAGGATTGCCGCGAAATGTAGCCTCCCCCGTTCTCGACATGCTGTATCCGATCGGAAAACCCAGCAGGATCCCGATCATTGCCGTGACCGGTACGAATGGAAAGACAACGACGACGCGGTTGATCGCACACATCGTAAAAAATAACGGCTATAAAGTCGGCTTTACGACTTCCGACGGCATCTATGTCCAAAACCACATGATGGAAAAAGGCGATACTACGGGCCCGATCAGCGCCGAATACATACTTAAAGATCCGACCGTTGAGTTTGCCGTCCTCGAAACCGCGCGCGGAGGGATTTTACGTTCCGGGCTTGGATTCGGCCGATGCGATATCGGAATTATTACCAATATCAATGAAGATCACCTCGGACTCAATGATGTCCATACTTTGGATGACCTGATGCGCGTAAAAAGCGTCGTGGTAGAAAGTGTGCGTAAAGATGGCTGGGCGATCCTGAATGCCGAAGATGAATATTCGATGAAGATCGCGCGCAATCTCAATTGCAATATCGCTTATTTCAGCTTGAATGAGGATACACCGAAAATGCGTGAATTTGCGCGTGAAGGAATGGTTGTCGCAGTTTATGAAAATGGGTATATCACCATCAAAAAAGGCGAATGGAAGATCCGCGTTGAAAAAGCGACCGAAGTTCCGCTAACGCTGAATGCGCGTGCAAAATTTATGATTGCAAACGTACTCGCCGCCACACTCGCATGCTATCTCCATGGGTTTGCTATAGAAGATATCGGCCTGGCGCTTCGGACATTCGTGCCAAGTGCGGCGCAGACTCCCGGAAGAATGAACATTTTTGAGTTCAGGAGATTTAAAGTGCTGATCGATTTTGCGCACAATCCAGCGGGATATCTCGGCATCGAAGAATATCTCAAACATATCGACGCAAGCAGGAAGATCGGAATCATTGCCGGAGTCGGTGACCGACGCGATGAAGATATCCGCGAGTGCGCAAAGATTGCAGGCCGCATGTTCGATCATATCATCATCCGCCAGGAAAAACATCTTCGCGGGCGGACGATCGACGAAATCAACAATCTTTTGATGGAAGGAATAGCAGAATCCGGCCACGAAGTGACCTACGAAATGATCCCGAAAGAAGTCGATGCCATCAAACATGCGATGGACTCAGCTACGGAAGGAACTTTTATCACTGCACTGAGCGATGTCGTAACCAACGCAATCGGAATCGTCCAGGAATATCTGGATAAGGAAAATGAGGAAGCGCTGGGAATTTGAGAAGTTGATTTGAGGATTTGATTATTTGTTTAATTAAAGAAGAGTTTAGATTTAGGAGTTTAGATGGTTTAGAGTTTAGAAGTTTAGTGGTATGAAGTATAGGATAAGATAATTAATGATCTGACTTCGGACTTTTGACATTCGACTTTCGACTTTCGACTTGCGACTTCGACTTTCGACTTTCGACTTTTGACTTTGAACTTTCGACTTAAAACTGTAACAAAAGGATAATGTCGGACTACAAACGGCATTATCCTTTATATTTGCAAAAAACCATTAAAATGTATAGAATTCTAACATCGGTCCTCGTTCTTTTTATAACGTTTTCCTCTTTTGCCCAAAATAAAAAACTGACCCTTGAAGAAGCGGTAATGCAGCAGGGCAGGAATTTCAGGGCAGATAAAATGCTCGGATTCCAATGGATTCCAAATTCAAATCAATATTCTTTTTTTGCGGATTCGGGGAAAAAGCTGATGATGGCATCCGCAACCGACAAAAATGCCAGAGAAGTGATCTCATTGGCTGAAGTGAACCGCTCACAAAACTCCGATTTCAAATCTTTTTCAAGCATCCAATGGAAATCCGGTGACACTTTCATCCTCAATGATGGCCTGAAATATTATGAGTTCAATCTTAAGTCGAAGAGCGGCAAGCTCACGAACCAGCTTCCTGAAAACGCTGCAAATCCTGACTACAACGATTCGAAATCGATGATCGCCTACACGGTCGACAACAATCTCTACATTGTTGGAAATGGCAAAGGACCGACCGCGGTGACTTCCGAATCCAATGAAGGAATCGTTTCAGGACAATCGATCGCTAGAAACGAGTTCGGCATCCACAAAGGAACATTCTGGTCTCCAAAAGGAAATTATCTGGCGTTTTACCAAAAGGATCAATCAGGCGTGGCCGATTATCCGCTGCTCGATATCACTGTTACTCCGGGCAAACTGGAAAATATCAAATACCCGATGATTGGCCAGACGAGCGAGAGGCCACGTGTCGGCATCTTCAATATCGGAACCGGAAAAACCGCTTTCATTTCACCTCGTGGAAATGCTGATGATTATCTGACTAACGTCTCATGGACGCCCGACGAAAAATTCCTGCTTGTTGCCGAATTAAATCGCGGACAAAATCACATGCACCTGAATCTATATGACGCCGCAACCGGAATTTTCGTGCGGACATTATTCGAAGAGAAGGCGCCAACTTGGGTAGAGCCCGAACATGCCGCCTATTTCCCTGATAAAAAATCGAATAATTTTGTCTGGATCAGCGAACGCGATGGATTCAACAATCTTTATTACTATTCGATCGACGGAAAATTGATCCGCCAGCTGACTAAAAATAAATTTGTAGCGAAAGAAATCATTGGCAGCAGCCCATCAGGCAATGAGATCTACTTTAATGCAACCGGACCGAATCCTACCAACCAGCTTGTTTATAAAGTCGACCTGAAAGGACGCCAAACGTTGCTGACAAAGAATGAAGGAACACATTTCGTCGCGATCAGCACTGATGGAAACTGGATTTTCGATGAATATTCCAACCGGACTACTCCATCAAAATCGTTGATGCTCGACAAGAACCTCAACGCAGTGACGCTGCTCGAAAGTCAGAATAAATATGCAGGCTATCAAATGGCGACTTCCGAAATAAAAACCATTAAATCGGCTGATGGGACGACGGATCTTTATACACGATTGATAAAACCTGCCGACTTTGATCCGTCAAAAAAATATCCGGTGCTCGTTTACGTTTATGGAGGTCCGCACGCACAGCTGATCACGAATTCTTATCTTGATGGCGCGAGCCTGTGGATGTACTGGATGGCTGATCAGGGTTATCTCGTGTATACTGTTGACGGACGTGGCTCGGACAATCGCGGCGCTGCTTTCGAACATGTGATCCACGGAAAACTTGGAGTTGCCGAAATGGACGACCAGATCAAAGGAGTCGAGTATTTGAAATCATTGCCTTATGTCGATGCGAATCGGCTTGCAGTCCACGGTTGGAGTTATGGAGGTTTCATGACAACATCGCTGATGCTTCGTAAACCCGACGTTTTTAAGGTTGGCGTTGCAGGCGGCCC
>CBDUBP010000072.1:0-10564 GCA_965365415.1 uncultured bacterium
ACCGATGCACATTTTCTATATCAGAAATTTGGGTTCAAAGCACTGGCGCATCCGGAGAAAATGATGGAACTCGTAATTGATAAGTGACAATTGATAATTGAAATTACTGCCATGAATATTGAAAGTTATGTGGAGTATTGCACTTCGAAGAAAGGCGTCACGGAGCACTTTCCATTTGATGAGGACACGATTGTGTTTAAAACCGGCGGAAAAATGTTTGCACTTTCCTCATTAAAAGAATGGGAAAATGGCACGCCTTCGGTCAACCTCAAATGCGACCCGGAGCGGGCACTCGAACTTCGCGCGGAATATGACGGAATCGAACCGGGATATCACATGAGCAAGATCCACTGGAATACGGTGTCGGTCAATGCCGACGTACCTGACGCGTTGGTTCGTGAACTGATCGATCATTCGTACGAGCTGATCGTGGGCAGCCTTCCGAAAAAAGTCAGAGAGGCAATGTAACAATGTATCAATGTATCAATGCGTGCTCATTGTTACATTTTTAAATTCCTAAATTGGTACATCAAAGTGTTCGCTTCTGTTTTTCCAGGAATCCATTGGCCTGAAGTTCCAAAAGTTCTTTCGCTTTGCTGCGCTGCAAACCGTACAATTCCTTGTCGCCTGCAATATCTTCATAAACTTTATCATGCATTGCGGCACTTGTTTTTACCAATAGTTCGCGCTGATATTTATCCTGAGTGATCGTTGCGGCCATCGCCGTTTCCAAGTCTTCGAGTTTTAGGTCGTATTCACCTTTGGGCGAAAGCAATTTTGCAATGATCGGTGAGGTTTCGATCGCAAAGAACAAAAGCATGATGAACAGGGACGGAATGAGCGGCAGTTTTCCAAGTGCGTTGATACGCGCCATGAGTCCGTCAAAACCTTCAATGATCGGTTGGGTATCCGCAACTTTTTTGTTGAGGTTATTTTGCAGGATCACAGCCTGTTTTTCAGATTCGGTGATCTTCGCCTGATTCATTTTACGAAGCGTATCCAGTTCTGTTCTTGCCAATTGATACTGCGCGGCCTTTTCCTTGTAAATCGGTCCCTTTCCCATTTTCATGGTTCCTTTTGTTCCTTCGGCTTCGGTGATCGACGCATCGTACAAAGCCGCAACTTCCTTCTCCTTGCGGGATATTTCAGATCTTAGACTGTCGGCCTGTGCTTTATTTTTATCGAGATCGGATTGAAAATAACCCGTGATCTCTTTCTTGTTCGTCAGTGCCATTGCATTTTTATCCTTCAAAAGAACGGTATCGATCTCCTTTTCAAAGATTTTAAGCTCAAGCGGCTTGGAGATGACGATCGCGATGATGATCGCCAAAACGATCCGCGGACTCGCCTGCAGCAATTCATTCATAAAACTGTCGCGTTTCCTGATCGTTGAAACAATGAACCGGTCGAGGTTGAATATGAGCAATCCCCAGATTATTCCGAAACCAACCGCGGGAACGACTGTATCGAATACAGTGTAAAGTGCATAACTGGCGGCGATGGTCGCCATCACGGCTGTGAAGAAAACCGTCGCGCCAATGCCGACGAATTTTGTCTGTTCGCCCTCCGAACATCCGCCAATCAGATTACGATCGGCGCCGGAGCACATCAGGAAGAAATTCTTTAACATGATTATGGATTTGATGATTGATGATTGTCCCAAAAATAACGACAATTTCCGTTGATTGTTGCAAAGGGTTTACAATCAGTGGCGCATCTTTTTACGGGACATTTCGAATATTATCAGGCGTGGAATAAAATAGTTGATAATCAGGTTGTTATATTTAAAATTTATGTAATTTTATCTCACCTCATTTTTACTGGCTCCTAGATCTTCCCCCGAATCCCAGGTTCGTACAGTCAACTTTTTTATAACAAACAATTCGAAAACATGAAAACAATCAAACATTTGATGATGGCGTTCGTATGCATTCTTGCGTATCAGGCTACATCCGCACAACAGGCAGACCCGATGGTACTGCTGGTAACAAAGCTGCATTGGAAAGGCGACATGTCTGCTGCGGCGCGTGAAGACTATATGAAAACAGAAAAGGAATATTTTGATAAGGTCGTTTTAAAGAATGAGCACATTCTGGGAGCCAACCTTCTTACACACTATTTCTCCGATGACAACACCGAGGTGGTTTATGTACAGCTGTTTAAGAATTGGGACGCGATGAAGCTTTCCGATGCCCGTAACTCGGCGCTTTCCGAAGCGGCATGGCCTGAAGTTGCTGCACGCCGCGCATTTTTCGACAAAAGACGGTCATTTTTTGAGACCCATCATTCCGACGAGATCTATTCGGTTAATCAGCATACAAAAGAGCTGCTGACGGAACCAACCAAGCCGCTGGTGTATTATGTAAGAATCAGCGACCGAAATTATCCGAAAGATGGGACAAATGCCGATTTTACGGCCATTTCCGGGCAGTACTTCGATGCGGTGACAAAAAAGAATGAAAATATCAAAGCGTATTACAGCTATAGTCACTTATATGGATCGAAAAGCACCGACTTCGTGGAGGTTTTTGTACTGGACAAGCTGGCAGACATTGAGCCGATGTTCGACCGCGATGATGCGCTGTTTAAAGAAAACTGGAAAGACGCAGCCAAGCAAAAGGATTTTGATGCGGGCTATAACAAATATTTTACGGGCAAGCACGCCGATTATCTGTATATGTCGGTTCCCGGCATGCGTAAGGGAAGCAATAACAAGATTGCCGACACAGCTAAAAAATAATCAGTGAAATCCCGGCCGCATTGCTCGTCTTATTGGGTTAAATAATTATTGCGATGTTGCCGGGTATTTATAACTAGAATGTAACAATTTAGAAATGTAGCAATTTTATGGGCGCTCCCTTCGGGCGGGGTCCGCTGTATCTTTTGCACGCTGACGCAGCAATCCCGATAGCTATCGGGAGCCGCTGCCATCCCTGACGCACTCACGAAAAAATCGCGTTTTTAAATTGAAAAAGCTTTGGCGCTTTGGATCTCAGTCGCTTAGGAGCTCATTTCCACAAAATACTTATAAAACAACGGGATCGTCTCAATGCCTTTCAAGTAATTAAAAATTCCAAAATGCTCATTCGGGGAATGAATCGCATCACTGTCGAGTCCAAATCCCATCATGATAATCTTCGTTTTCAGTTCCTTTTCGAACAGCGCAACGATCGGGATGCTGCCACCCGATCTTACCGGAATGGCCGGAACGCCAAAAGCTTCACTGTACGCGCGGTTGGCGGCGCGGTATCCGATGCTGTCGATCGGCGTCACATAACCCTGGCCGCCATGATGTGGTGTAACTTTTACCTTCACGCCGCGCGGTGCGAGGCTTGTGAAGTGTTTAGTGAATAATTCCGTGATCTCTTCCCAATCCTGATTAGGAACCAGGCGCATTGAAATCTTTGCAAAAGCCTTGCTCGCGATTACGGTTTTAGCGCCTTCACCGGTATAGCCGCCCCAGATTCCGTTCACGTCAAGTGTCGGGCGGATCGAGTTGCGTTCGTTTGTGGAATATCCCGCCTCACCATAAATATCTTCAATGTCGAGAGCTTTCTTATAGTTTTCAAGATTAAAAGGCGCCTTGGCCATCTCGGCACGTTCCTCGGCCGACAGAGTTTCAACCTTGTCATAAAAACCCGGAATTGTAATGCGGTTGTCGTCGTCGTGGAGCTTCGCGATCATTTTTGCAAGGATGTTGATCGGATTCGCCACTGCTCCGCCGTACAGTCCTGAATGCAGGTCGCGGTTCGGGCCCGTAACTTCGACTTCAACATAACTCAGTCCGCGCAATCCTGTGGTGATCGACGGCTGCTGGTTGGAAATCATTCCGGTGTCGGAAATCAGGATGACATCGCATGAAAGCTTTTCGCGGTTGTTTTCGACGAACCAGCCCAGACTTTTCGAGCCGACTTCTTCCTCGCCTTCAATCATAAACTTGACATTGCATGGAAGCGTATTGGATTCGACCATGTATTCAAGCGCTTTGACATGCATATAGAATTGCCCTTTGTCGTCGCAGGCACCGCGCGCGAAGATCGCTCCTTCGGGATGGATGGCTGTTGATTTTATCACAGGTTCAAAAGGCGGCGATGTCCACAATTCAAGCGGGTCCGGCGGCTGTACATCATAATGGCCATAGACCAAGACCGTTGGAAGTTTCGGATCGATGATCCGTTCGCCATAAACAACGGGATAACCGGGCGTTTTACATATCTCAACCTTTTCACATCCGGCCTTCTGAAGGCTGTCACGAACGGCTTCCGACATTTTTAACACATGTGGAGCGTACGCGGTATCGGCGCTGACCGACGGAATTTTTAGAAGCTCAAGCAGCTCATTTATAAATCGTTCCTTGTTTTGGGCAACGTATGGTTTGGGATTCATCGTGTAAAATTTTTAAGCAGCCCAAATGTACGCATAAAAATTATTGAAAATTTCTTGGGAATCCTGAAGATATGATTATCTTTGCAGCCTCTACGCGGGTATGGTGAAATTGGTAGACACGCCAGACTTAGGATCTGGTGCCGCAAGGTGTGTAGGTTCGAGTCCTATTACCCGCACAAAAGCTTCTCAATCGAGAAGCTTTTTTTATTTTTACCATATGAAAAACACTTTACTATTGTTTCTGATCCTGTGCGGAATCACGTCTGAATTACATTCGCAGAAACTTCGTGCACGTGAATTCGGAATTCCATTCATAGGAAAGACAGGAATGTATAATGCTATTACGGATGTTCCGGGCGTCCTGGTTGGCTATAAAACGAAAATTGCAGGAAAAGGAAAGATTAAAGTCGGAACAGGCCCGGTCCGTACAGGTGTCACCATTATCTTGCCACAAGGAAGAACTCCCAAACCTTATCCGGCAGGCTGGTTCTGCCTCAACGGCGACGGTGAAATGACCGGCACCACATACATAGACGAATATGGATTCTCGTATGGCGCTATCGGAATCACCAACACCAACAGCGTCGGCGTCGTACGCGATGCGATAGGCGAGTGGAATGTCAGGAAGTTTTCAACCAATGAATTGATCGATTTCGCATTTGGGCTTCCCGTGGCAGCTGAAACATTCGACGGACTGCTCAATGATATCAATGGGCTTCACGTGAAAAAGGAAGATGTTTTCGAAGCGATCGAATCGGCAAAAGGTGGTGCGATTGCCGAAGGTAATGTCGGTGGCGGAACCGGAATGTCACTGTTTCTTTTTAAAGGCGGAAGCGGCACATCATCGCGGGTTTTTGATATTGCCGGCACGAATTACACCGTCGGCGCATTTGTCCAGGGGAATTTTGGCGGCCGGCATGACCTGATGATTTCAGGAGTTCCCGTCGGTTTGGAAATGCTAAACGAGGCAAAACCTATCTTCAACACCAAGGAAAAAGACGGATCGATCATAGTCGTCATCGCCACCGACGCTCCAATGCTTCCCGCACAATTAAGGCAAATGGCAAAACGCGCATCACTTGGCGTCGCACGGACGGGCGGATTGGGCCGTAACGGATCGGGAGATATTTTTCTCGCATTCAGTACCGTCATGCCCGAAATGAACGAAAATAAAACAATCCAGACATGGAAGTCGATTCCCAAAGATCATCTCGATAAGTTTTACCAGTCCGTCGTTTTGGCGACAGAAGAAGCGATCATCAACGCGCTGATGGCCGCCGAAACGCTCGATGGCGTCAATGGAAACACGCTTTACGAAATCCCGAAGGATAAATTGCGCGAGATCATGATTAAATACAATAGGTTTACGGCGAAGTAGGTTGTTAAAAGTTTACAGTTTACAGTTTACGGTTGTTGGTACTATAAATTGATTGTTGTAATGGGATCAGCGGGCTGATTCGCATGGACGCTGTCCAAAAATAATTTATAGAGCGGCTCATTGATGTAAAAATTACTTTTGCCGATTTTTGTCTTTGTCAGTAAACCCGCTTCTGTAAGTTTGTTTAGATATGATGCGGCAGTTTGACGGGTAACTTTTAGTTCACGTTCTAAAAATTCAATTTTCGTGTAAGGATGTTTGAAAAGATTATTCAATAGATCCTGACTGTAGATTTTATGCATTTCAGTCCGAAGCCGGTGTTTGTATTGCTGCATCAGGATTTTGATGGAATCAATCAATGTCAGGGTTTGTTTTGATGTTTCTTCAATTCCTCTAAGCATAAATAAAATCCATGGCTCCCAATTGTTATCAATCCTCACTTGTTGCAGCAAATTGTAATAGTCGCCTTTGTATTGTATAATATATCGACTCAGATATAGGATGGGAAGAGTCAACAGATCTTCTTTTACTAAATATAAAATATTGATTATACGTCCAGTCCGGCCATTACCATCATAAAATGGATGGATGGTTTCAAATCGATGGTGCACGATCGCCATTTTAATGAGCGGGTCTATGTCACTCATTTTGTCGTCATTCATAAATGCAACTAAATTGTCCATAAGACGTTCGATCGATGGAAAATCCTGCGGCGGAGTATAAACCACTTCGCCTGTTTTGTCATTTTTTAAGAATGTACCCGAATTTTTTCTGTAACCAGCATCATTTTGCTCAAGGATTTGTTGGGCTTGTTTGATCTGCGCATGCGAAATTATCCTGTTTTGGCGCACTTCCTGAAAACCATTTTTTAGTGCTTCTGCATAACGGCTTACTTCTTTCGCAGCAGCATTGTTGAAATATTTGTCAGACAGCTGCGCTTTATATAATTCATCATGCGTTGTAATGATGTTTTCGATTGCTGAACTTTCCTTTGCTTCCTGAAGTGCCAGTGTATTAATTAAAATATTTTCATTTGGAATTGTCGCACACCGACCATTTAGCAGCGCAAGGTAACGATGTGACGCAGCCAATTGTTTCAGGATGACTTTTGTTTCTATTTCTGCCTGGAGCGGTAATAATGGTATTGGAAATTCCATCTTATAAAGATATCATCTGGTAAAAGAAGTACTTTTTTTTGACATGTTCGATTTCTCATGTAAAAAAAATAGAAATATATTAACACGTTATAAAGACGTGTCAAAAATACCCACGATTGCTTAACTTGAAATTATGGCGAAAGGTGAAGGCCAGCTATCAGCTTCAGCCAGTTTAAGTTTACGGTTTACAGTTGACAGGAAAGCATAAGTCTAAGGCAACTTTTAGCGCAGCTATCAGCCACATGCACTCTGCAATTGCGATTAGTAATTATCACTGACCGAAATTATCAATTATCACCTGTCAATTATCAATTGCCTTCAACTATCGCAATCTCCTCCTCATTCAACCCATAAAGTTCATAAACCATCTTATCGATCGCTTTGTCGGTCGCATCGATGTCATGTTTGAGCGCCAACGCTTTTTTGGCTTCCGAAGTAAAATAGTTTTCCCATTCGGCCTCTTCAGACAGCGATAACTTTACTTTTTTCTTTGCAAGCTCTGCAATGAAATCCTTATACGACAGCAGATACCAGTCCTGCAGTTTTTTCGGAAGTTCGGTGAGATTGAATTTGCGGAGGATCGTACGTTGGAATTTTTGGGAGCAATCCTGCAACTCTTTGTTCAAAGATATCATGTTATCAGCTTTCTGCGCTAAATCGCTATTATTCGAAATACTTTCGGGAATGGGAATCAATCCGAAATAATTCCAGATCAATTGATATCCATTCTGAATTTGTGTACAGTATTTTGAAATTAGCCACCATCCCATTTTCGAGTTGAGTATTGCGACCAAAGCCTTGTCTTCAGTGGGGATAATCCACATTGAATCATTACAGTACAATCCAGACTCGTCATATATAAAACATGGTTTGACCTGAAATTTTTGGTACATGATTTTTGGCTTCAAAAACTCTTTCCAATAATTAATACTGTCCTGCGTTTCAAACCATTTATTGCAGGTCTTCTTCCGGCTGCCGATCGCTCCAGTTTGTTCAAGCCGTTGCATTCCGAATTTTAGGAGATGAGTTTTGATCGAGAAATAGTTTTCTATGTCAAGCTTAAAAGCTGGAAATGTACCGATCAGATAATTATCAACTCTGGGTGTCTGCCATTTCGAAAGAGTTCGGCCTTGTAAAAAAGGAAGCAATAAATCAGCTGCTAATGAATGCTGATTTACTAATTCAACGCACGTTTTGGAATCTATGAAAAATGCATCCGAAAAGCCGGTTTTTACACCATAGTAAGCCTGATCATTAATAAACTCTTTTAAAGTTTTATTTTTTTTGGATAACTTCTCCAGTAATTTTTGCTCGAGGTTGGAAGAAATTATCCATGTGTTGCCGTCGAATTTTGAATGTTCAAAAACTTGTTGATTCAATGAAACATTCTGTTCAAAATCCAGTTTCTTGTTTTTATTTAAAACCGATATCAATATTTCTTTTGACGGCTTACTTTGCTCTGCAATAAAAATGCACGGATAAGTCGTCGCGCCATCGAATATCTGCAGATCGCCAAAATCAATAAGTCTTTTAAGGTTTTGCGACAGGAAAAACTCACGAAGTGGCTTGCCATATCCGGCCTGAAGCCATTTATTAGGCATGATGTAGGCGATCTTTCCGGTTTCTTTAAGAATCTGAAATCCTTTTTCGACGAATAAAATATATAAGTCACCACGCTTTTCAAACGTAGAATATCCAAGCTTGGACATTTTTTCTGAAAGCTCTTTCATGGTTTCCAACTTCACATAAGGCGGATTCCCAATCACCACATCAAAACCGCCTTTTTCAAACACTTTTGGGAACTCCCGCTTCCAGTCGAACGCATCATTACCCGCGACCTCCGGATCATCAATAAGCGAATTTCCCTGTTTGATGTTGTTGTTCAAATCGTTGAGCTTCCGGTTGGTCTGCGCCGTCCGCAGCCAAAGCGACAACCGCGCGATCTCGACGCTTTCCTCATTCAGGTCGACGCCAAAAAGGTTGTTCTCCAGAATGCTGTTTTCGATATCGCTCAGCACCAGCGCGTCTCCAAAGAGTTTCGCCTGGAGCTCATCGATATAACGGTGTTCGGCGATCAGGAATTCAAGCGCCTGGTTCAGAAACGCGCCCGAACCGCATGCCGGATCGCAGATCGTCACCTGAAGCAGCCAGTTGCGGTAATCGGACAGTTTTGCCGCCATCGCCAAAACGGTTTTTTTCTGACGTTTCCGGTCGGTCGTATAATCTTCCTCGATTATGCCCAGCGCTGTTTTCTTTTCCGCGCAGAGCTTGCCAACAGTATTGTCGACGATATATTTCGTAATGTATTTCGGCGTATAGAAAACACCGTCCTTTTTGCGTTTTGTCTTCGATTTGTCAATCGCTTCGCCCTGAAGCCTTGCTTTTATCTCGTCGATCTCGTTGAGTGAATTCTCGAAGATGTGACCCAAAATATTCACGTCGACTTCGCTCTGGAAATCGTAATGGCTGAGTTTTTCGGTGTTCCGGAACAAGATCTCATCATCGATCCGGATGCTGTCGAGAATTTCATCAGGTTTGAAAAGCCCGCCGTTGTACGCATAGATCTGATGTTCCTCTTTTTGCCGCGCGGCGGTTTCCGAAAATGCCGGAAGCGCTACTTTCGCCCCGGTGTTGAGGTCGTTGAAATAGATCTTGTAGCGCTCATAAAGCGAAACCTCGATTCGCATCTCACGCAGTTGCCGCCATTCTTTATTGATGCGGAAGATCAAATTGGTCGGCAGCAGGTTTCTGTCTTCAGCAAAGAAGATGAACAAAAATCGGTCGAGCAGTTTCTGGGATTTCCTGAACAGCTCGAGCGGATCGTGCTCCGGGTTATGGGCGATGAGGTTCTGGTACAATTCGTTCTTAAAATCCGAATAATCCTTATACAGCCTTTTGGTGATGACCGATTCCTGGCTGATAGATTCCTCCTTGATCTTCCGCGGAATGTCTTTTCGGATATTTTCATGCGCGAGGCACAGATGCATGAGTTCAAACTCTTTTTCGGACAGGCGGAAAAGGTCGAACTCCAAAAATTCGGTGGCATTATCGATATAGAACCGCAATTTTTCAAAGTTCGAAGTGATCACGTAAACGCAGTCAGGCTGGTTGTTCTTATATCCGAAAGCCTGCGTTTCGATTTTTCCGAGATCGGTCGTATTCGTGCCTTTGAGTTCGATCACCGCGGTTACTTTACCCTCGATGATCACCGCGCCGTCGGCCTTTTTGCTGTCTTTGACGTTTTTATATTCTGTGGTCAGATTGAAATCGGGTGCCGGATTCTTGACATATCCAAGCGCACTGACAAAAAGATCCGAGAGAAAACCTTCCTGATATTGTTCTTCTTTACTGCCGCGGATGTTTTCCTGGATCGCGCGATTCAAAAAGTGGCTGCGAAAAAAGTCCCATCGCGAACGCAGGATCTCTTTGCTTTGTGACTCAAGATATTTCGCAACGACCGACTTTTGAAATAGAGGCATGTAGGAAGAGATATTTAAGAGTTAAGATTTTAGATTTTAGATTTGGGCGTTGCGGCGCATCAACAGCAATCCTTTGATAAAACATGATCCGCGCCGCCGGGCTGTCCGCTGTATCTGCCGCGCTGCTCCTTCGTCGCGCCGGCGTCAGGATGCCGCTTCCATCC
>CBDUBP010000073.1:0-10559 GCA_965365415.1 uncultured bacterium
AGAATTTCAACGAATTTGAACTGCATCTTCGGGCGATCCTCGGACTTCCGATTTCTGAAATCACGTTGGAAAGGGCAGGAGCAAGTGCTGTGTTACTTGCTACTAAGAATTCTGACCAGCCACAATACAGCGGAATTGATTCGGTCGCCGGGCTACCTAAAACCGATTTCAGGATTTTCGGAAAACCTTCCTCGCGGCCTTACCGCCGAATGGGTGTTGTCCTTACATATGATACTGTCGATACGCCAATCGAAAAAATTGTCGATCGTGCAAAGGATGCCGCCGCACAAATCTCGGTTCACTAAATCCTAAATTTTAAATCTTAAATCTGACTGTTGAACATCCTCGATAACATATCGCTCCACGTTTCCCTCACACCCGAAGAAGAACAGCATTTTCTTTCACTGACGGAAACCAGGGAATATAAATCGAAAACGATTTTGCTTCACGCAGGCGAGATTTGCCGCGAGACTTATTTTGTCAATTCCGGGATTTTACGAAGTTTTACGATCAATGACAATATTATCGAACATGTTTTGAACTTTGCGTGTTCAGGCTGGTGGATCAGCGATATGTACAGCCTTATCACGCAAACACCCGGAAATCTATTTATCGATGTTGTCGAAGATGCTGAGGTTGTCGTTTTGCCGAAAATCAATCAGGACCGACTCTACGCCGATATTCCGAAATTGGAACGCTTCTTTCGGATTTTGGTCGAAAACGCACTCGTAGCGCATCAGCAAAGGATCATGGACAATCTAAGCCTAACCGCTGAGGAGCGTTTCGACAAGTTCTGCAAAAAGTATCCGTTGCTCGTCGGAAGCGTCCCGCAAAAGCACATCGCCTCATTTATCGGTGTCACTCCCGAGTTTTTCAGTAAAATGAAAGCCGCTATGCTCCGAAAATCCTGATCCTTTCCTCTTTCGACATTAGACATTCGACATTCGACATTCAACTTTCTTAATCTAGGTTAAGTGTTTGATTTACAAAGCCACGGTATCTTTGCTGTAACAAAATCAAACGCCATGAAGAATTCAGTTTTCCACAAAGCAAATACGCGGGGTATCGCCAACTTCGGATGGCTCAACAGCAGGCATACTTTCAGTTTTTCAAATTATTACAACCCGGAAAGGATGAACTTCGGTGTGCTGCGCGTACTCAACGACGACATCGTCGCTCCGGGAATGGGTTTCGGCCGGCATCCGCACGCGAACATGGAAATTATATCGATCCCACTAGATGGTGATCTTGAACATCAGGATTCGATGGGGAACAAAACCGTCATCCGTAATGGTGATGTCCAGGTAATGAGCGCCGGAACAGGAGTGGAGCACAGTGAAAAGAATGCGAATAATGACCGTGACGTCAAATTCCTGCAGATTTGGGTGATTCCGAACAAACAGGATGTCACACCGAGATATGACCAGATCACATTACAGGATGCAGACAGATTGAACAGATTCCAGCAGATTTTATCGCCAAATCCCGATGACGATGGCGTTTGGATCCATCAGGATGCCTGGTTTCATCTCGGGAAATTTGACCGCACGACGGAACTTGATTACAAAATCCATATGGATGGAAACGGTCTATACGCCTTTGTTCTATCCGGAGAGGCGACTATCGATGGACAAAAGCTCGAAGCCCGTGACGGACTGGGATTGTGGGAAACGGAAAGCGTGAGGATTGCAGCAGATCCCGGTTCCGAAATCCTTCTTATGGAAGTGCCAATGTCGATTGGCCAGTGAACTTATAATTGTAAATTTAATAACTAAAGCAGAAAATATGGCAACAACAAAATGGGCAATAGATCCCGCGCACTCTGAAATAGGTTTTAAGGTAAAACACATGATGTTTACAAATGTCTCGGGCAAATTCGAGAAATACGATGCTACCATCACAACACACGATGATGATTTTGAAAATGCGGAGGTTGAATTCACCGCCGATATCGAATCGGTCAACACGAACAATGCTGACCGCGACACGCATTTGAAAAGTGCCGATTTCTTTAACGCTGAGGTCAATCCGAAGTTGAGATTCAAATCGACTTCCGTTACGAAGAAAGGTGATGATTACGAACTGACCGGCGATCTAACCATAAACGGCGTGACAAAATCCATTACAGTTCCAGTCGAATACAGCGGATTGATGACCGACCCGTGGGGGAATACAAAAGCAGCGCTTATGATCAATGGCAAAATCAGCAGGAAAGACTGGGGACTTACATGGAACTCCGCGCTTGAAACAGGCGGCGTGCTCGTAAGTGATGAAGTGAGGCTCAACATAGAAGTACAGCTCATCAAACAGCAATAAACTAAACCCGGGATTTCCGGGTTTTTTTGCGGCTTTTGTCAATGTTGATAAGAATTGCCTTTAGATAAAATCGAAGGTTTAAAAAATGCTATTTTTGTTTTTAACAAACTAAACCACATCGAATGAAAGCATATGTATTCCCCGGTCAGGGTGCGCAGTTTTCCGGCATGGGCAAGGAACTTTACGAACAATCTGATCTTGCACAGGAACTTTTTGAAAGGGCAAATGCGATATTGGGATTCCGCATAACCGACATTATGTTTTCGGGAACGCCGGAAGAATTGAAGGAAACAAAAGTCACACAGCCTTCGGTTTTCCTGCATTCGGTCATCCTGTCAAAAACTTTGGGGAGCAGCTTCCAGCCTGAAATGGTGGCCGGGCATTCGCTTGGTGAGTTTTCGGCATTGGTCGCGAATGGCGCATTGTCTTTTGAGGACGGACTGCGATTGGTCGCAACCCGGGCCGCTGCCATGCAGAAAGCCTGTGAGATCAAGCCGTCAACCATGGCTGCAGTTCTTGGACTTGACGATAAGATTGTGGAGGAGATCTGCGCAACCACGGAAGGAGTCGTTGTTCCGGCAAACTATAACTGTCCGGGCCAGTTGGTAATTTCCGGTGATGTCATCGCCGTTGAAATGGCATGCCAGGCACTTCGTGTGGCCGGTGCGAAACGCGCTTTGATTCTTCCGGTTGGAGGAGCATTTCATTCGCCGTTGATGGAACCCGCGCGTGAGGAGCTTGCAGCTGCCATCGAGCAGACCGATTTCTCAAAACCTGTTTGTCCAATCTATCAAAATGTCACGGCTTCGGCTGTTTCAGATCCGGATCAAATAAAGAAAAACCTGATCATTCAGCTGACGGCTCCCGTAAAATGGACGCAAACCGTACAGCAAATGATCAAGGACGGCGCAACATTGTTTACCGAGGTCGGCCCGGGGAATGTTTTGCAGGGATTGGTGAAGAAGATTGATAAGGATGCGGAGGTTAGTGGGGTGAATTAGAGTTGGCAGTATCAGTAGGCAGTTGGCAGTAGGCAGTTGTCAATTGACAGTTGACAGTTGACAGTCAAATATTTAGCTTTGTATTTTAGCATAAAAAAAGATTCGGTATAAACGAATCTTTTTTTTTATTATCAATTATCAATTATCAATTATCAATTATCAATTATCAATTATCAATTATCAATTAACTCCTAATCTTCTTCTCCCATTTCCAGGCGCTTCTCAATCCATCTTCCAGTGTCGATTGCGCTTTCCAGCCCAGGACAGTATTTGCTTTGTCGGTGTTTGCGTAAGCGGAGGTGATGTCTCCTTCGCGACGGCCTACGATCTTGTACGGAAGTTTCTGGCCGCTGACCTTTTCAAAAGTATTGATGACTTCCAAAACGGAACTTCCCGTTCCGGTACCGACGTTAAACGTTTCGACTTTTGATGCATTTTGCTTATTCATCAACCGCTGCAATGCAACCACGTGAGCTTTTGCCAGGTCGACGACGTGGATATAATCGCGGATGCAGGTTCCGTCCGGTGTTGGATAATCATCGCCAAAAACCGAAAGTTCCTTGCGAAGCCCGATGGCGGTTTGTGTAATGAACGGAACAAGGTTCTGTGGAACTCCAATGGGAAGTTCGCCGATCTCTGCTGATGGATGTGCACCGATCGGATTGAAATATCGTAAAAGGATCGCGTTGATGTTGGTGACTTTCGTCGTATCTGTAATGATTTCCTCGCCGATCTGTTTCGTGTTCCCATATGGCGACATCGCAGGCTGAACCGATGCGTCTTCGGTGATCGGCATTTTTTCGGCCTGGCCGTAAACGGTGCATGAAGAGCTGAAAATAAAGTGCGCTTCGTCTTTTTTCTGAAGTTCCTGCAGAAGGTAAATCAGCGTGTTGAGGTTGTTTTCGTAGTACAAAAGCGGATTCTCGACGCTTTCGCCGACGGCTTTTGAAGCGGCGAAATGGATCACGCCTGAAACATCGGAATGGCGGTTAAAAAAACTTTCGACTGCCGACTTCTCGCGAAGGTCTATTTTTTCAAAGATCGGTTTCTTCCCAGTAATGGCGACGATCCCATCTATCACGTTTTCCGAAGAATTGCTGAGGTTGTCGATGATCACGACGTCGTAGCCTTCATTTTGTAGTTCGACTACCGTGTGCGAGCCGATGAATCCGAGTCCGCCTGTTACTAATATTTTCATTGGTGTTTGGTTGTTTTTAATTAGTTCGAAAGCCTAGCCCCGATTGAGCCGGTATCCTCGCCGACCGCAGGAAGGCGAGATAAAGGCGAAAGCGGGAAAATGCTCCTAAAAAATCAGCTCAAATAGTCCAATACAGTTTTGGTAATGAACGTAATCTGCTCCTTGTCGAGTTCCGTATGCATCGGCAGGGAAAGCACTTCTTTGACGAGCATGTTCGTCACTGGAAAATCTTCTTCTTTATATCTCGAATCTGCGTAAGCTTTTTGCAGGTGAAGCGGAATCGGGTAATAAATCGCGCATGGAATTCCGTTATCCAGCAAATGCTGCATCAAACCGTCGCGGTCGGCATCCACGATCCGCAATGTATACTGATGGAATACATGGCTGTCGTCTTCGCCCGTGATAACAGGTGTGATGATATTCTTATGTCCGGCAAATGCCGCTGAATATTGGCGTGCCGCCTCGCGACGAGCCTCGTTGTACTCATCAAGATGGGGCAGTTTTGCATCGAGCACTGCCGCCTGAATGCTGTCGAGACGTGAGTTTACGCCGACCACATCGTGATGATAACGGATGTACATCCCGTGGTTAACGATCCCGCGAATGGTGTGAGCGAGTTGGTCATCGTTGGTAAAGATCGCGCCGCCGTCACCGTAGCAGCCGAGGTTTTTGGATGGGAAAAACGATGTTGATGCCGCGTGTCCGATGACTCCGGCTTTTATTTTAGTGCCGTCTGAATATTTATAGTTTGCGCCAATGGCCTGTGCATTGTCTTCGATGACGAACAGGTCGTGTTCTTCGGCGATCTTCATGATCCCTTCCATATTGGCGGCCTGGCCAAAAAGATGCACGGGCACGATCGCCTTTGTTTTTGGCGTGATCGCTTTTTTTATTGCGTCGATTGAGATGTTGAAGGTGTCGGCATCCACGTCGACCAAAACGGGTGTCAGCTGTAGTAGCGCGATGACTTCGACGGTAGCGGCGAATGTAAAATCGGCTGTGATGACTTCATCCCCCGGTTTCAAACCGAGGCCCATCATTGCGATTTGGAGCGCGTCGGTACCGTTTGCACATGGGATAACGTGTTTTGCTCCGAGATAATTCTCAAGATTCTTCTGAAAGACGTGAACCTGCGGGCCATTGATGTACGAAGTCGTATCTAGCACTTCCTGTATCGACGCATCGACAGTGGTTTTGATCCTGTCGTACTGGCTCTTAAGGTCGACCATCTGGATTTTTCTCATCTGATTTTTATTGACACGCAAAACTAAGAAATCTGCGTCCGTTTGGCCATAAAAAATCTTTAAAGTGCTTATTTTAGCGACACAATTCACGATACATGTATTTTCTATATAAAGTGCTGTTGGTTTTCGCGGGGTTTGTGCTGAAGATCGCAGCGCTGTTCAGTCCGAAGATGAAACTCTTTGTCGACGGCAGAAAAAACGTGATTCCCCGACTTCGTCAAAAGATCGGCTTGACCGAAAAGGCGATTTGGTTCCATGCGGCGTCGCTTGGCGAGTATGAGCAAGGTTTGCCCGTGATGGAAGCGATTAAAAACCTTTATCCGAATCATAAGATCGTGCTGACGTTCTTTTCGCCATCTGGATATGAGGTGCGAAAGAGCAATAAGGTTGCCGATGTGACGGTTTATCTTCCCTTGGATACGAGAACGAATGTGTGTCAGTTTCTCGACGCGATCCATCCCGAAATGGTATTTTTTATCAAATATGAATATTGGCCGAATTATTTGAAGGAGCTTCGAAAGCGGAAGCTCGATACTTATTTGATTTCGGGAATCTTCAGGGAAAATCAGGTTTTTTTTAAGTGGTACGGCGGATTTTACAGGGAGGCGCTTGAATCGTTCGGGCATTTTTTCGTACAGAACCAAAAGTCTGCCGATTTGCTGAGGTCGATCGGAAAACACAATGTAACGGTGTCTGGAGACACGAGGTTCGACCGTGTCGCTGCAATTGTCGAAAAGGACAATACGTTGGAGTTTGTAGAAAATTTCAAGGATGGAAAATTGCTTGTTGTGATCGGAAGCTCATGGCCAAAGGATGAAACGCTGCTTGCGGATTACATCAACCAATCGAGCGGATTGAAATTCATCTTCGCACCGCACAACATTAAAGTGGAACAGATCGATAATCTGAAGAAATCGATTTCAAAGAAAGTTATCATCTTTACTGAAATGGCTGATCAGAATCCTGCCGAGTCTGATGTATTGATCGTCGATACGATCGGAATGCTTACGAAAATTTACAGTTATGCCGATATCGCGTATGTCGGTGGCGGATTTGGAAATCCGGGCGTACACAACCTTTTGGAACCTGCAACTTTCGGCGTGCCGATCGTCGTCGGTCCGAATTATTCGCATTTTGCGGAAGCCGTAGCGCTTGTTGAGAACGGCGGATGCATATCTGTTAAAAATCAAAATGAGCTTAGCGACGCCTTCGACATGCTTATTCAGAATCAGGATGTTCGCTATGAGAAAGGCCATATTTGCAGAACTTTTGTCCAGATGAACCGTCGTGCGACTGAGATCATTTTGAAACATATTGCCGTCCGCGCCGACTGATTGCGGGCAACTGCCGCGGAAAAACTTTATCTTAGCGGCTTTCATAAATCCGAATAAAAAAAATCAGACATGAAATTTTTAAGGTTATTACTCCTGTTATTTATTGTCCAGGTCAGCGCACAGCAAGGCGGAATGTGGGTTCCGTCATTGCTGAAAGGAATGAACGAAGCCGAAATGAAGAAGCTTGGGATGAAAATCTCGGCGGCCGATATTTACGATGCGAACAAACCCGGAATCAAGGACGCGGTGCCGCAGTTCAACGGCGGATGCACGTCCGAAGTCATTTCACCCAAAGGCCTGCTGCTAACTAACCATCACTGCGGTTTTGGCGAGATCCAGGCACATTCAACAGTCGAGAATGATTACCTGACAAACGGTTTCTGGGCAATGACGATGGAAGAAGAATTGCCAAATCCGGGAGTTGTCGTGACGTTTATCGTAAGCATTGACGATGTGACAACGAAAGTCCTCGAGGGTGTCGCATCGCTTGCCACAGAAAAGGAAAAACAGAAAAGAATACAGGACAATATCTCAATGCTTGCCAATTCACTTCCGAAAGAAAGCTGGCAGGAAAACAGCATCCGCACTTTTTTCGATGGGAACCAATACCTGCGGTTCGTGACCGAAACATATAAAGACATTCGTTTGGTTGGCGCGCCGCCTTCATCGATCGGGAAATTTGGATCGGATACTGACAATTGGGTCTGGCCGCGCCATACCGGCGACTTTTCATTGTTCAGGATCTATGCCGACAAGAACAATCGCCCGGCTGAATATTCTAAAGACAATGTGCCCTATACACCAAAACATTATCTGCCGGTATCGATCGAAGGATTGAAAGATAACGATTTTACGATGGTCATGGGTTATCCCGGCCGTACAACCGAGTATTTGCCTGCGGTGGCCGTCGAGCAAATCATGAACGATCTTGATCCGGCACGCATCGGAATCCGTGAGGCTGCGCTAAAAGTCCAGGATGCGTACATGCGCCAGGACAATGCGATTAAAATTCAGTATGCGGCAAAGTATGCGAGCGTCGCGAATTATTGGAAAAAATGGATCGGCGAGGTCAAAGGTTTGAAGAAATCCGGTGCTGTAGGAATTAAGCGCAAACAGGAAGCCGAGTTTCAGCAAAAAGTCGCGAAGGCCGGAAAGCAGGCGGAGTATGGCAATCTTCTGTCTGATTTCGACAAAGCTTACACCGAAATTGCGCCTTATGCACTCGCACGCGACTATTTCAATGAAGTCTTTTTGCGAAATACAGAAATGACCCTGGTGGCGTACCGGCTATACCAGCTCGAGCAGGTTTACAATGCGAAGGGCGAACAGTCTTTCAATGATCGGAAGAACAACCTGATCACGTCGATGGTTGAATTTTACAAGGATTTCAATGCGACTGTCGATGAAAAAGTGTTCGAACAGCTTATCGGCATATATATAGGTAAATCGCCGAAGCAGTTTTTGCCAAAAGAATTGACGATGGCGAATCCGGCAGTGTTGACAAATCAGGTTTACGGCGATACGAAATTGAAATCATATGATGGTCTGAAGGAATTGCTTTCAGGCGATGCCAAGACGGTGATTGCGCGGATTAATGCCGATCCGGCATATAAGCTTGTCAAAACTGTATCGGACAGTTACATGACGAACGTCGCGCCCAAGTATGATGAGATCAATTTGCGCATTACGGGTTTGCAGCGGACTTACATGAAGGCGATCCTCGAAATGAATCCGGGCGCAAGGATCTTTCCGGATGCGAACAGTACGCTTCGTGTGACTTATGGAAAAGTGAAAGGCTATAATCCTGCAGATGCAGTATCTTACAGCGCTTACACTTATCTGGATGGTGTCATGGAAAAGTATGTTCCGGGCGATTATGAGTTCGATGTTCCTAAGAAGCTCATCGATCTTTACAATGCGAAAGATTACGGGCGCTACGGCGTAAATGGAAAAATGCCGGTTTGCTTTATCGGCACCAATCATACGACGGGCGGAAATTCGGGCAGCCCCGCCATTGACGCAAAAGGGAACCTGGTCGGATTGAACTTCGATCGTGTTTGGGAAGGCACGATGAGCGATATTTATTATGACCCGGAAATATGCCGCAACATCATGGTCGACATGCGCTACGTATTGTTCATTATCGACAAATTCGCGGGTGCGAAAAGACTGATAGACGAAATGAAGATTGTAGGGACAAAAATGTGACGTAACCCCCTGATTTTATGGCAAACTGCAAATTTTAAAAAAAAATTCAAAAAAATTTTTACGTGTTAAAAAATTTATATCTTTGCCTCGAATTAATAATTAACCTTTTATAATTAAGTAAGATGAAAAAAGTATTTTTAAGCTTGGCACTTGTAGCTGCTATGAGCGTATCTTTCGTTTCTTGCAAAGAAACTAAAACTGAAGAGACTGAAGTTGTAGCTCCGGAAGCTGAAGCAACTCCTGAAGTAGCTCCAGAAGCTCCTGCTGATACAATGGCTGTTGAGACTACTACCACTACTGCTGAAACTCCAGCTGGTGACGCGTCTGCAACAACTACGACTACTGAGGCAACGAAGTAATCTAAGCTTTTACAGAAAAATTGAGCCACGAAATTCGTGGCTTTTTTATTTTGTTTAGTTTCCAATTGTGTAATCCGATTTCCGATGTAATTCCTTAACTTAGGATTATAAAGGAATTGCCGGATGGAAACATTAAAACGGCCAACTTTCAGAAAAGCCGGACCAGATGATTTTTACAGGGAACTCGTTCGTGAAGTCAACCAGGAAATCCTCGGGAATCATTCCTTATATCATTATGGAATCGCCAAAGCGATCGGGCTTCTTCTGGCATACTTCCTTTTTTATTTCTGCATTTTGTGTTTTGGGAACGATATTAGGCTGCTGTTCCTGTTTTACGGATTGACGGGCATTGCAATGATGACTCTTTTTATCAATGCGTTTCATGATGCGGTGCATGGATCCCTGTTTAAAGACCCGAAATACAACTCATGGTTTTCGCAGATCCTCGCGCTTTTTGGGAGCAACACGTGGCTTTGGACGCGACGGCATATCGGGCTTCATCATTTGTATCCGAGCATCCAGCATTGGGATGTCGATATCAAACAAAGCGATATCATCCGTCTTTTTCCCGACAGTCCGGTGTTCTCATACCATCGGTATCAGCATCTTTACATGTGGCTGATCTATCCTTTTTACAGTCTGAATTGGATTTTTATACGGGATTTCAAAGATTTCTTTGGGGTAAAGGATAACTACGTCCGCCGGATTGCAAGCATACCCAAGATTGAATACGTCAAGCTCTTTGCGGCGAAGATCTTCAATGTGCTTTATTTGATTGCAATTCCCATGCTTTTGCTCGTTCAGCCGTGGTACATGATTCTGGCCGCGTGGGTTTTCATGCATGTCGCCGGAAGCGTCATCGGGGTTGTGGCCCTGATATCGACGCATGTCGACGAAGA
>CBDUBP010000074.1:0-10373 GCA_965365415.1 uncultured bacterium
GCATTGCTCCAAAAAGAAAAAGGTGTTCAGGCAAGGCTATTGTTATGATTGCTTTTCGACGAGTGCATCGGCCGGCGACTGGATCATCAGGCCTGAACTGAGCAAGGCACATCTCGGAATTGCAGATCGCGACCTTGATTACGAAACGCAGTCGCAGGTTCAGCCACACATCGTTTATCTGGCACTTTGCAGCGAGGTTAAAGTTGGCGTAACGCGCAAAACCCAGGTTCCGACACGCTGGATCGACCAGGGTGCGTGTTCAGCGATTTCAATAGTGGAAGTTCCTAATCGTTATCTGGCGGGAATAACCGAAGTGGCTTTGAAGAATCACTTCACGGATAAAACCAACTGGAAAAAAATGCTTCTCAATCAAACGGTTGACGCCGACCTGATCTCGGAACGGAAGCGTATTGCAGAACATCTTCCCGATGAAGTCCGTGAGTATTTCAATCCAGAAGAAGCTGAAATATTTGATTTCGATTACCCCGTTCTGTCGAATCCCGAAAAAGTGTCGACGGTCAACCTCGAAAAGGACCGCAGCTATCGCGGGAAACTGATCGGGATCCGCGGCCAGTATCTGATTTTTGAAGACGGCAGCGCTTTCAATGTTCGCGGCGCCGAAGGACTGGTCGTCCGTTTCAGCCTCTGATCACTTTGCTGGCGCTGGCTGTGCAGGTTTTTGCTCGGCAGGTTTTGGTTCCGTCTTAGGCGCAGATTTCTTTTTTCCGAAAAGATCTTTCAGCACATTTCCCGCTTGTTCCTTAATGTCTTTTGGCGGCTGCTTGGTGCCGGTTTTCGCGGTATCATTCTTATCGTTCTTGTTGCCGCTGAGTATATTTCCAATGACATCTTTACCCTTGTCGATCAGCTGCGCTTTCTGTGCTTCGATCAGCCTTGTCGTCAATGATGACATCGCCTGTTTGATATCGGTAGAAATCTTCGGATTGCTGAAATTCCCGGTCAACGTTGCCGAAACCGGAACATTATCAATCTTGGCCGCATCTTTAGGCGTGAGCTTCGCGAGCAGTTTGTTGACCTCGGAACCGAAATATTTGGCCGGCACGTCAAATTTCATATTATAAGCCATCGACTGATCGAAACCGTGCTGACCGTTAAATTGTAATTTGATGTCCTGATACTTGAGGTCGACCGGCTTCAGGTTAACCTTCCCGTTCTCAAATGTCAGTGCTGCACGAAGGTCATTCAAATTGATCTTTGTAAGATCGATAAAATTCAGGCTGTTGTCGAGTTTGGTCAGCAAGCCGGACGTCTTTGGATTTACCGTAGTCGATAATAATTGTCCTGTCAATCCGCCTGTGATCGTGTTCAATTGCGGTGTCATTTCTTTTGCGTCGAGGCTGCCCCTAACATTGATCGTCGAGTTCAGTTTACCATTGACGACGCCGGCGATTGGCGCAATGCTTTTCATCATGTCGAGCTGCGTGAACGTCTGGGCGATATCAACCGCATTCATGTTGAGCTTCATATCGAATGTAGGTGTTTTTCCTTTGGTCGATACATTTCCCGAAACGCCTATCAGTCCGCCGAAAATGTTCGTCTTCACATTTTCTAAAGTCGCCCTTTGATCTTTAATGATAATTTTCCCCGACACATTGCGCAACACAAGATCATCGTACAATACCGTATTTGCTTTTGCGGTGATGGCACAATTTAAAAATGCCGGAATCTCGACTGCTTCACCCGGTTTATTCTTGTCTTTGGGATCGGTTTCTTCCGACATGAAATCGGAAACCGCAATCTGGTTGGACTGCATGTTAAAGTTTCCACGAAGCTCCTGATCCTTGAATGCGAATCCGTAGAGATTGTCCAGCGTTCCCGTCGCGCTGATGTCTGTACGGCCTGTTTTGGCATTAAACTGCTGCAAATTAACGCGGCTTGGATTGAACTGCACTGCCGCAGAGCTGATATTGAAAGGTTTTCCGCCATCGGGAGTATATTGAAACCCGGTCACGCTGACACTTCCGGCGTTGTAGATCTTTTCGTACTGGCTCCTTTCAACTGATGCCATGTCGAACTTGGTCACAACATCAGCCTTTAATATTCCCGACATCGGTGTCTTGAGTTTCAATGGATATGCTTTGGACAAATTGCCAAGATTGATCGTTCCTTTTAGTTCAGCGTTCACCAAAGGATTTTCAACCACATTCCGAATGTTGGCCTTTGCGTTAAAAACATCGCGATCAATCGAAAAGGCAAGTTTGTCGAGATTGACATAGGTATCGTTCAGGATGCCACTTTCGTTGATGATTTTGGCATCGATGACAATATTTTGAACAGATTTCGGAAGGTTTGGGTATTTGAACGACGCATCGTTCGAAGTGATTGCAATATTGAATTTCGGTACGGTCGTTTCCGTATAATTGCCTTTAGCAAATCCTTTGACGATGAAATTTCCTTCGGTTTTTACATCTCCCAAACTGCCTGAATATGCCGACGGAACCAGTCCGAGAAAATTCTTGAACGACGAGCTCGGCGTTTCGAAAGTCAGATCATATTGCTGTCCTTCTTCTAGCATCTTGATGAAACCGTTAAACTTCAGCGGCAACTTATTGATCAGCGCACTGTTCTCCTTAAATGAATAGACGCTTTGATCCATATCAATTCCCAAAGTAGCATTGAGTGAAAGCGATACGCGGTTCATGTAATTGATCTTGTCCATATCAAGGCTAACCCGCGCATCGGACTGCGTAACAAGGTCGAGTTTCGATTTCGCAAAATCTCCGCTTCCGTTATGATACAAACTGTCGATCGACATTCTCAGTTTCGATCGTTCGTCAAAGTACCTGAAAGTGAAATTCTCAACCTTGTATTCATTGATCTTAAGCGACAGCGGATCGCTTTTGCCGTCGTCTTTCTTTTCTGCATTTTCAAGGGCGATGTCGAAATTCCCGATTCCGTCTTTATTGAAGATGATATTGATGAGCCCATTTTTGGATGAAATGGCACGGATGTTCATCGGCTCGTCTTTGCCTTTAAACAATTCCTTGATCGACATATCGAGGTTCAGTTCTCCAAATGAAACTAAAGTGTCACCCGCAAATGGAGCTTTATTGACGATCACAAGCTTGTCGATTGCCACACTTGCCTGCGGGAAACTGCGGAAAAGACTGAGATCGGCATCTTCGAAGGAAACCGTCGCGTCGACATTCTTATTGATAGCAGAAATGATCTTTTCCTTTATCATATCCTGAAAAAGAAAAGGTGCTGCAAACAAGGCCACAATCAGTACCAATAAGACGATCCCGGTAATCTTAAGCGCTTTTTTCATCAATGTGGTTTTTCTGAATTACAAATTTAGGTTTATTACTACAAATCAGACTCCTATAAAACAAGAATGTGCGGCTGATATTTAAACCAAACCGCACATTTACCATTGTTTTAAGAATCTACCTGATATTTATCGTATAGGGCATAACCGCCTGTACTCCGCTTCGCTGCATCATCTGACGGATGCGTTCGATCAGCATGTAGTTCTCTTCACCGAGTTCTTCACGAATGATGCTTTGCCTGCTCTTGACGAACGGAACTCCCATGCTCGCAAGCAAGTCTTCAAGATTTTTTTCATATTCCGGATAGCTGCGCAGTCGGTATTTGTCGATTTTCGCGAGTTTAGCCGCAGCCTTTATCGCATCATCCATTCCGCCGATCTCATCAACAAGACCAATTTTTTTGGCTTCCGTACCCGACCAGACACGGCCCTGCCCAATGCTGTCTACCTGCGCAAAGGACATTTTTCTTCCTACTGAAACGCGGTTTACGAAGGTGGTGTAAATCCGCTCGACTTCTTCCTGAGCCAAGCCGCGGAATTTCGGATCCAATGGTCGAAACGGACTGTAATCGGCGCCATTTGCATGCGTGCGTACTTCTTCCGTATTAATCCCGATTTTGTTCGTTAACTGTGTCAGGTTTGGCAATATCCCAAACACACCGATCGAACCTGTGATCGTGTTGTCTTCGGCATAGATCTTATTGGCATTGCAGGCAATGTAGTATCCGCCCGACGCCGCAACGTTGCCCATCGAAACAACAACGGGTTTTTCTTTTTTAAGCAGTTCAAGTTCGCGCCAGATCAGCTCTGAGGTAAGTGCGCTACCACCGGGTGAATCGATTCTCAAAACGACCGCTTTTACATCATCATCTTTACGCACCGCCTGAAGTGCACGCCGCATCGAGCCTTCGCCGATATATGATTCGCTGCCTTCTCCGCTTAATATTTCGCCTTGTGCATACACGATCGCAATGTTGTCTCTTGAGGAAACTCCATCGGCGGTATTCCCAACATTCTCGGCGTAATCCCGGATCTTTACCTTGTTGTATTTTTTATCCATGTCGACATCCAGCGCGTTTCTTATCGCATTGTGATAAGCATCCTCATAAGCGATCTTGTCGACGAGTTTTTCGGCTTTTGCCATTTCCGGTGTCCGTGCAAGCACTCCTTCGGCGATCTCATTAAGGCGGGCGACAGGAATATTTCGCGTGCGCGCGATGTCGGACACGATCGAATTCCAAACGGAGTTGAGCAAAACCGTTACCTGTTCGCGATTTTCCTCGCTCATCTTGTTTTGCAGAAAGGGCTCGACGGCAGACTTGTATTTGCCGTGCCGTACGACTTCCATCTGGACGCCCGATTTATCCTGAAGGTCTTTAAAGAACATCAGTTCAGCCGAAAGGCCTTTCAATTCAAAGTTTCCAAGCGGATTGATATATACGGTATCCGCAACAGATCCAAGATAATAATCTTTCTGGGTGTAGACATTTGCATAAGACAAAACGAATTTTCCCGATTTTTTAAAATCCTCGAGCGCATCGCGAAGTGCTTTAGTCTGTGCTATTCCCAATGTGGACGTGTTTTCTAAAATGGAAATTCCCTTGATGCGGCTGTCGGTTTTCGCTTCGTTGATGGCGTTGATGACGTCCATCAGGCCATTGCGTTTCACCTCGAAATAATCGAATTCCTTGTAGTTGGACTTTCCTGCGTAATCGTAATTGATGTCCTTCAGGTCGAGCTCGAGAACCGAATTGTCGCGAACATTCGACAAGTCTTTACCGCTTCCGGCAACTGCTCCAAAAAGAATGATCAAAAAGAAAAAAAGCATTGAGAATATGAACAGGCCGACGATCGTGGCCAAAACGTTTCCGATAAATTTCATGAGTTTAATTTTATGTCCATTGGTCAGAGAAAGTGGCGTGGCGTTACATCCGAAAACTTATCAACCACGCCGACAAATATAACCTTATTCTGAAATTCTTTTGTTTATTTTGCGCTGCATCGGAAGCAGGTTTCAGGTGCCGGAATTTATGGAGAAACAGAACCTTGTCGTGTTATCTTTAGGAAGCAATCTCGGCGACCGGCTTGCCAACATTCGAAACTCGATCGATGCGATTCACCGTGACGTTGCAACGGTCATCAAGGTCTCGAAAATCTATGAAACGCCGGCATGGGGATTTGATGGAGAGAATTTTTACAATTGCGCATTACTCGCGCACACCAATCAATCGGCAGATTCAGTTCTTAAAGCTGTGCTCGAAATCGAGGACAAATTTGGGCGTACACGTTCGGCGGAAGGATACCAGCCGAGGATTATCGATATCGATGTGATCGCTTACAATGAAGAGATCGTCGACAGTGCCAATCTGCAGGTTCCGCATCCGCACATGCAGGACCGGCTGTTTGTTTTGCTCCCGATGCGTGATCTGAATCTCGATTGGCGCCATCCGATCTTACAGAAGTATCTTCCCGATCTCTTGAAATTGTCGGACGATAAAAGCATCTGTACGGTTGCCGCCAGGATTGAAAGCCCGATTTCGTCATTGCGGCTTGATCAGTGCAACCTGATCGCCATCGAGGGAAACATCGGTGCCGGAAAAACGACATTGACAACAAGGATTGCGGAAGATCTCAATGCAAAGACAGTCCTTGAGCGTTTCGCCGACAACCCATTTTTGCCTAAATTCTATGAAGACCAGCCGCGGTACGCATTTCCGCTTGAGATGTCGTTTTTGGCCGACCGGTATCAGCAGATTTCCGATGATCTGGCCCAATTCGATCTTTTCCGCGATTTCATCATCGCAGATTACCACATATTCAAATCATTGATCTTTGCAAAGGTAACCTTAAGCGAAGACGAGTATCGACTGTACCGAAAACTCTTCGAGATCATTTATAAAGAAATGCCAAAGCCGGATCTGTATGTTTACCTTTATCAGAATACGGAAAGGCTTTTAGAGAACATCCGCCAGCGCGGACGCAGCTACGAACAGGAAATTCCCGCCGAATATCTGGATAAGATCAACCGCGGATATCTCGACTACATCAAATCTCAGACAGACCAGAATATTCTCGTGATAGATGTTTCTGAGCGCGACTTTGTGCGGAATCAATCGGATTACATTTACATCCTTGAGCAGATCAATGCGAAAATCATTTCCCCGGAAACTGCAGCTTCTTAAATAAATCCCATACTACAATTCCGGCGCTGACGGCGATGTTTAACGAATGCTTGGTTCCTAATTGCGGGATCTCGATGCTTCCATCACATTTTGCCACAGCTTTTTCCGATACGCCAAAGACCTCGTTGCCGAAAATCAAAGCATATTTTTGATTTGCCGCAGGAATGAACTCCTGAAGTGCGATCGAACTGTCGATTTGTTCAACTGCAAAAACCTTGATGTTGTTCGATCTCAGCAGATCAATAGCATCGGTCACCTCATTAAAATACTGCCAATCAACAGTCTCAGTCGCACCGAGCGCGGTTTTATGGATTTCCTTGTTTGGCGGGACGGCGGTTATCCCGCAAAGAAATATCTTCTCGATCAGGAATGCATCGGCAGTCCTGAAAACAGAACCGATATTGTTGAGGCTCCTGATGTCGTCGAGAACCAAAATCAGCGGAGTTTTATCGGCCTGCTTGAAGTCGGAAACGGTCTTTCGGCCAAGCTCATCATTTGCAAGTTTTCGCATATCATTTAAAATAAAAAAAGCCTCCTGAGTTGGAAGCTTTTTGTATCGAATAAATTCGGATTAGCTTTTTTGAAGTTCTTTTGGAGCTTCGTCTGCGAGCACGGTTCCTTTAATGGTAAGGACTTTAGTCGGCTCAGCAGCATTTGTGGTAAGTGTTACCGTTTTTGTGAAAGCGCCAACACGGTCTGTTGCATATTTCACCCCGATCACACCTTTCGCACCGGGAGCTATCGGCTCTTTAGGGTACGTAGGAACAGTACAACCGCAAGAACCTTGCGCATTTGTGATGATCAAAGGCTTGTTTCCATTGTTTGTGAAAACGAACTCGCGCTTGCCATCAGCATTTTTTTGGATTGTTCCGTAATCAATCGTTTCCGATTCGAATAGTACACTTGGGCCTTCAACTTTTGAAGTTGCAGGTTTGGCAGCTTCAGTCTTAGCAGGGGCTTTTTTGGTAGACTTCGCCGACTGTGCGGTCGATGCAGTTACTCCAAATACTGTCAGCATTGCCAACAACATTAATTTCTTCATCGTTATTTTATTTAAATTAACACGCAAATCTATGTAAAAAAATATGACGCGGTCAACATTTTTTCATAAAAATATTTTAATTAACCGTATATTAATCCGCTCCAAAATCAGTATTTTCGCCCCTACTTCACATTTAATACACCAGCAAATTGGCATCGAAAGACAAGCATACGAAGGAAACTCCGTTGATGAAGCAATACAATGAAATCAAGCGGAAATATCCTGATGCATGCCTGCTTTTCCGTGTAGGTGACTTTTACGAAACTTTTGCCGAGGATGCCATCCGGGCGTCAAAAATACTCGGGATCATTCTTACAAAACGAGGCAATGGTTACGCGAGCTTTATTGAACTTGCAGGTTTTCCGCATCATTCGTTAAATACATATCTGCCGAAACTGGTCAAAGCGGGATTGCGAGTCGCCATTTGCGATCAGCTCGAAGATCCGAAGATGACCAAAACGATCGTCAAGCGAGGCGTCACTGAACTTGTCACGCCGGGCGTTGCGATGAATGATGAAGTCCTGCAGTCGAAATCAAACAATTTTTTGGCCTCGGTCTATTTCGGACGCAAGACGCTTGGGATATCCTTTCTTGACGTATCGACCGGTGAATTCCTGACGGCTCAGGGAAATGAAGAATACATCGACAAATTATTGCAGAATTTCAGTCCGAGTGAAGTGCTTGTTCCAAAACACAACAAAAACGATTTTAAGGATGCATTCGGCGAGGATTTTCATGTTTTCTATCTGGAAGATTGGGTTTACAAAGAAGATTACGCGATTGAGAGCCTGACCGGACATTTCCAAACGATTTCACTTAAAGGTTTTGGCATTGAAGATCTTACCGAGGGCATCATCGCTTCGGGAGCCGTCCTTTATTATCTGTCGGAAACGCAGCATAACCGATTGAGTCACATCACGAATATCCACAGGATTGCAGTGGATTCGTATGTCTGGATGGACCGATTTACGATACGCAATCTTGAACTTTACCACAGTTATAACCCAAATGCGGTAACATTGCTCGATGTGATCGATCGGACGCTTTCCCCGATGGGCGGACGATTGCTGAAACGCTGGCTCGCGCTTCCTCTGAAAGATATCAATAAGATCCGTAACCGTCATGAGATTGTTTCCTGGATGATCGAAAACCGTGACGAACTTCACAAGATCCAGCATCAGATCAAGCAGATTTCCGATCTTGAGCGATTGATCTCAAAAATTGCGGCGGGAAAGGTCAGCCCGCGTGAAGTCGTCCATTTATACGATTCACTCGAAGCGGTCATCCCGATCAAGGAACTTGCACTTCAAAGCAGCCAGGAAGCCGTAAAAATGATGGGTGACAGTTTTCACGGATGCGAATTGCTGCGCGAAAAAATCAAGGCAATGCTCAACCCCGACGCTCCGGTGGCGATTTCGAAGGGCAATGCGATTGCTTCCGGTGTAAATTCCGAACTTGATGAATTGCGGAAGATCGCATTTTCGGGCAAAGAATATCTTGAAGGGATTGAATTGCGTGAATCGCAGCGCACCGGGATCACATCCCTGAAAATTTCATTCAACAATGTTTTCGGGTATTATATTGAAGTCAGGAATACACACAAAGACAAAGTTCCCGAAGAATGGATCCGCAAGCAAACGCTTGTAAATGCCGAACGATACATAACGGAAGAGCTAAAAGAATATGAGTCGAAGATCCTTGGCGCCGAGGAAAAAATCCAAAAACTCGAGACCGAAATATTTGAGCAGCTTGTCAGTTGGATCGCGACATACATCAAGCCTGTTCAGTTGAACGCATCTTTGGTCGCACAACTTGACTGTCTTGCATCGTTCGCACAGCTTGCGATCGAAAACAAATATTCACGTCCGGTCCTCGATGAATCTTTCGATCTTAAAATCGTAAACGGCCGTCATCCCGTCATCGAAAAACAGCTGCCGGTTGGCACGCCATATATTGCAAATGATGTTTTCCTCGATCGCGAGTCGCAGCAGATCATCATGATCACGGGTCCGAACATGTCGGGAAAGTCGGCAATCCTTCGCCAGACAGCGTTAATCGTCCTGCTCGCACAAATGGGAAGCTTTGTTCCTGCCGAAGAAGTCATGATGGGTGTCGTCGACAAGATCTTTACGCGTGTCGGCGCATCCGACAACATTTCGATGGGCGAATCCACATTCATGGTCGAAATGAACGAGACGGCCTCAATCCTGAACAACATTTCCGACAGAAGCCTTGTTTTGCTTGATGAGATCGGGCGCGGTACAAGCACTTACGACGGAATTTCCATTGCGTGGGCGATCGCTGAATATCTTCATGAGCACCCATCGAAGCCCAAAACATTGTTTGCGACGCATTATCATGAACTCAATGAGATGAACGAGCTTCTTCCGCGAATCAGGAATTTCAATGTCTCGGTCAAGGAACTCAAGGATAACGTGCTTTTTATCCGCAAGCTCGTTGAAGGCGGGAGCGCACACAGTTTCGGGATACATGTGGCCAAAATGGCGGGAATGCCGCAAACCGTCATTTCTAAGGCGCAGAAAATGCTTAAAAAGATGGAAAAAGACCATTCGGGTGACGTGCTGAACGGAATCAAATCTGCAAAAGACGAAATGCAGCTCAGCATCTTTAATCTCGACGATCCGCTGCTTGAAGACATCCGGGAAGAGATCCTGGGACTGGACATTAACACTTTGACGCCGGTCGAAGCATTGATGAAACTAAATGAAATCAAGCGGATGCTCGAGCGGAAATAGCCTAAAGTTCGAATTTCCAAAGCATTAGTAAAGTCCGATTTTTTTGCGGAAAAAGTTTTGTGTAATTGGATTTATGTACTTAAATTTGCCCTCGCATCAGCAAT
>CBDUBP010000075.1:0-10368 GCA_965365415.1 uncultured bacterium
AAAGGCGCACGCACGTGGCATTTTCCATCAACATCGATCGGGTCAAAATTCTTTTCCCATTCTTTATTCCAGTTGACCTGTTCGATCTCTTCGACTTTATAACTGACAATGAATTCAGGTGAATTCAAGATGAAGACATCTTCAAGGACATCCTCGGTCCAAAGCTCTTTCCTGATGTAAGCGACCACGCCAAACTCGGTTTCGACAAAACTTTCAAACGGCTTTTCGCCAAGTTCGGCGACCAGGATTTCAGATCCCAGTTCTTTCGGCTCGACGGTAAAATGATATCCGAGATACGTGTTCACAATTTTTTTTAGGCAAAGGTAACAAAGACTTTAAATTCGACCATTTTAAAAACTGGCTACTTTTGTGAAAATTGCCTGATGAGAAAAATTACGATAGTTCTGATTTCGTTTTTAGGCTACAACTTTACCACGGCACAGATCAAGGGCGACACGACCAACAACGACATAAGATTATCAACGCTTCCTTATTATAGCTATGGAAAACATCGGAATCATATCACCCGGCAGCCTGTACCAATTGAATATTCGTTTTCGGGCAGAATCGAGTAACTTATATCGATAATGAAGGGGCACGGCCGGCATACGACGACCAAATCCGGAGATTGCGGCTTCGGCTTGATGGATTGTGATGGTATGTCCGTTTCAGGTTGAAATTGGGATAAAAAAAATCCTGCCGTTAAGCAGGATTTTTTTTTATTAGGATCACAATTATTCTACGATCAATTTCTGAGTAATTCCGTTTCCTGTTTTTACGAGGTACATTCCGCGCGCAAACGATGACGTATCTATGTTTGTCGCCTGACTCGCCGAATAAATTCCTTTACCTGTCAAATCGTAAACGGTGATGTCTGACGTGATGCTCAAATTTACGATTCCGCTTGTCGGATTCGGATACATCCTGAATTCGCTGTTTCCGCTGACTTCAGGAATTGCAAGCGATCCATCGAAAGTGAAGTTGAAATTGCAGCCTGAAGACATTCCGTTTGCACCTAAAATGCTTCCGATGACAAGCGTGTAATTCTGGTCGCCAAAAGGAACAGAATAGGTCAGTGTTACTGTATTTCCACTTACTGCTGCAGAAAGTAATCCGTCAATTCCGGTGTAGTTTCCTGTTGATGAGCCGACGATAGGATCAACATTACCACTAAATGTAATAGTGATAGTCGTATCATCTGGAGTTACGACATCCGTAACCTGGATGGCTGTTGGAAAGTTCCAGGCAGGCCAGTTTTGTGGATCTGTTCCGCCTGCTGCTGCAATCCAGTTTGCAGGATTCATCATCGCAGCTCTTAGCTGGTCTGGCGTACCACTTTGCGTACCGCTGTAATATGCATTTGCTGCATTTCCGGCGACCGAGCCGGGAGCAGTACTCGCGTCGATCGCGGTTGTCCCATTGGAAAGTCCTGCAGGAATCATCGACTCGCTGCCCGAGCAGGATGTGTTCGCACCAACCCAGCCGTTGGATGTCAGCGCTGTCAAATAATTTGGTGCTGCCGCCGTTCCGGTATACGCGATCACCTGGTCGCCATTTGAGCTTAATCCAAAGCCTGATCCTGTAACCGTTCCAAGGTTTGCAACAAGTGTATTGGTCTGGATGGCCACTACCGTTCCCGCAGGCACGCATGTATTTGATGGGGCTGTCCATGTGATGCCGCCCGGACATTGCGGTTGTGCGTTGGTTGTGTATTTCGCATCGGTGAAATTGATAACAGTTCCGCCCGTAAGGCTTTCAAGCAGCACAAAAGCAACTTCGTCCTCGACGCCGGTTGCACTCATACGATAGCCAACGAATGCGATGTCGCCCGCCTGTAATGATGTTTGTTCGGCAATCGTGGTAAATACTGAAGAAGTGGGTAAGGTTAGTGCATTATCGTTGAAATCTTCAATCGTATTTTGCAAAACAGAAATATAATAAGCCTGATTGTTGTTCAGATCCGACAACGGATCGATCGTAATGACGTTTCCTGATACCGTGGCGTCAAAAGGGACGAGCGCACCTGTACCATCATTTAAACGCAGCTCAACGACTGCATCGACGTTTGTATTGTCGAGTGGGGCATTGCCTTCGATCAGTCGGACATTCTCGTTAAACGAGATCGTTGGGCTGATGTCAACGGCGATATTGGTCGCGCCATTTGTTGGGGCGATTGTTGCCACAGGCGGATTGACATCGCCGCCGATCAGTGTCGCATCGACGGTAAAATTGTCAAAACGATTGTTTCCTGCGGTTCCGCCCGCACCTGCAGCAAAAGCAACGCGCACTTTAAAGTTCGGATTGTTGTCTGCACCGGCGATCGCTGAAAAGTCAAGGGTTTTCAGTTCCGGATCACCGTCATTGACGGTAATGATCGAGAATGAAGTGAAAGTCGTCCCGTTGAGCGAGTACTGCCATAACTGGCTTCCCGCACCTGAACCGGATCTTCTTGTAGCGAACATCACGATTGGATTTTGATAACCTGTGGTGGGAATTGAGAATTCAAGCTGTCCTCCGATTGGCTCGTTAAAACGCAGATGCGTCCCCGAGGGATCGCCATTTCTGGCATTGAGATTCTGAACGTTGAAATTCTGTCCTGTTCCTCCGGCAGGATCGATCAAACTTGTTCCGCCGGGAATCGCCACCAGTGCGGCGCCGGGAACAGTCGAAGTTGATGGTGTGGTAATCGCCGCGATCGACGAGTTATTGTTGAAGTTCCAGTAATGCACGAGCTGCTGTCCTGAAGCGAATTGGGCCAGTGCGAAGAATGCGATCAGCAATGCCCTTTTTGCGTAAATATTTGTCATATCTTTTTTTTTGATATACAAAAATCGCAAAAAACTGCCGATAAAGGGACTTAAAGCTTTATTAAATTGTGAATTAAAACGAAATTAGATTATTCACCCGCTGTTTGAGCCTGCATTTCTTCATCCGGTTTGATGCTGAAAACCAGGATTCTCTGGTAACGTTTGTCATCCGCATCATAAACGTAGGTAAAGGTTTTTTCTTCCGGATTGAATGTCAGTTTGCTGCGCATCGTCTTGGATCGCATCTGCCACGTCGGTTCTTTTTTTTCATTCACCGTAAAAGCTGCAATCGAACCGTGAAATAACCTCGTTCGACCGTTGTCCGTCAGGCTGATCGCAATATATCCATTGCTGCGCGAACCGATTTCCCTGATGTCGATCAATGAGTGTTCGTATTCAGTTTCCTTCAATAAATACGACTGTGCATCGTCGCTCCATACAAAATACTGCCGTGAGTCGGAAAAGTAGCGTTCCTGGCTGTCAACCTGAGCGAACAACGGAACAGTTATTAATAATGATAAGAAAAATAAGATGTTTCGCATTTTACACAAAAGGGATATAACGTCGGATGTCTGTTCAGATTGTGCTGCCCTTGTGATAATTGCGTCTAAATTTCAGCGGCCTGAACGATTGCGGAAAAATCCTTTGCCTTTAAAGCAGCGCCGCCAATCAGGCCACCGTCGACGTCAGGTTTTGAAAAGATTTCCTTGGCATTATCGGATTTTACGCTGCCACCATATAGAATGCTGACATTTTCGGCGACATCACTGCCGTATCGCGTGCGCAATATTTCGCGAATGAACGCGTGCATTTCCTGCGCTTGATCAGGAGTTGCCGTTTCACCTGTACCGATGGCCCAAACCGGCTCATAGGCAAGGATGATGTTTTCCCAATCTTTATCCTCAAGATGAAATAATCCGTCACGCAGTTGATTCTCGACGATATTGAAATGGTTGTTGTTGCGGCGGTCTTCAAGCTCTTCGCCGAAACAAAAAATGACTTCCATTCCGTTCTGCAGCGCAGCATCGGTCTTGAAAGCCAGCACCGCATCGGTTTCGTGAAAATAGGATCGGCGTTCCGAATGCCCCAAAATGACGATGTTGACACCAACGCTTTTGATCATGTCGGCGGAAACTTCGCCCGTGAATGCCCCGCTTTTCGCCTGGTGCATGTTTTGGGCAGCCACTTCAATATTTGTAAATTCGAGATGTTCCGCGGCCGAAGCCAGATTCACAAATGTCGGCGCTACGATTACCCGCGCATCGGCATCAACAGGAATTTTATCGATGAGCTCATTGAGAAGGTCTTCGGTTTCTTCTGCGTTTTTGTGCATTTTCCAGTTTCCGGCAACAATTTTTCTGCGCATTATTTCAGCTCCTTTAAGGTGTTGTTTATTAAATCGAAATCAGTTTCAATCGCTCTGAAAAGGGCAATTCGGCCGTTTTTGTCGACCAGGATATATCTTGGGATCCAATCAAGTGAGATCGCCGATCCAAAAGCGCCTTTCATTCCGTCCGGTGCTAAATAATGATCGCCGCGCAAATCGTGCTTTTCGATTCCTGCTTTCCATTTTTCCTCAGTTTTATCCATTGAGATGAATACATAATCAACTTGCGGATTTGCGGCCTGGGTCTCTTTTAATTTAGGCATAGCCTTGATACAGTCGCCGCACCATGAAGCCCAGACTTCGATCAACACGGGCTTGCCCTTATGTTTGGAAAGAATTTCCCTGAAAGAAGGAGTTGCCCCTTGCTTATCAATCAGCTTTTCCTGCAGCGCTCTATCTGAAAATTCGGTCGTCTGCGCATTTGAGCATGACATCATCACCATGGCGGCTATTATAAGTGCAAGATTTCTCATGATTCGTTCTTCTTTTCCTTGTCTTCAAGAAACACAGGCCTGCTTTTCTTTTTGCGCTTCTTTGGAAAATACATTTCCTTGACTTTTGAAGCCAAAACAATGAACGATATCGCCATCAGCAGGCATCCGGCAATGATATAAAAGACCGGTCCGGGCAAAATATCTTCCACTGTGGCCAGGTAATTCAGCAAATAGTACCCTAGACACATCCCTGCGAATGCAAGCAAAATGACCTTGAGGTTATTGGCTGTATTTTTTACTTTTTTTGCCATATCGCTAAATTACAATTTTAAGAGGTCCGCATCATTGTGATGCAGCTTTTGTGTGATGGTTCCATTTTCGAGAACTACGATGCTCGGATTGGCGCGTTCGATTGTTTTAAGGGTCGTACCATCGCAGAAATAAAAGTCGAAATCCAGTCCATATTTCTGTTTTACAGCCTTGATCTCATCTTCACCGGAAGAAGTCATACCAACGACGGTATAACCTTTTGATTTTGCCTGCCGTGCGACGTTGTCGATCTTTTGCATTCCTTCATCATCGGACTTCGACAAATCGTATGTCACGAACATCAGCAGCTTGGGTTCGCCAAGGAGTTCGTCCTTATAATCTGAACCGTCTTTCTCCATCGAAAAGTCATGGATCGGCGGCACATATCCCTGAGAAATGACCTTATCGATCCTGTCGACGAACGTTGCTCCTTCGGGAATGCTCATCAGATCTTTTTCGGTAAATTCCTTTTTGACACCGTTGACGTCATAAATAAAGATCATTTCGATGACCGATTTTGGCGCGCCTTCGGGAATCGACATGCCTTCGGGAATGTTTGTTCCAACTTTATATGCTCTGAAATCGACTATCGGAAGATGATTTAAAACCCAATATCCCATAAAAATGCACGCGGCGAGGCTGATCAAAACGATTGCCGATTCTACTTTGCGGGGAAGGATCGGACGAATCAGCTTTCGATTGATGAACAGGATGATGATGAATACCAGCAGCACTACATCCTTTATGAACGACTGCCACGGCGTAAGTTTAAGCGCGTCACCGAAACATCCGCAATCTGTCACTTTGTTGAAATATGCCGAATAGAACGTGAGGAATGTAAAGAAGACGATCATCAGCAAAAGGCTCCAGATCGTGAATTTTGGCTTATATCCAACAAGCAGCATCACCCCGAGAACGACTTCCGCTATTACGACAAAAAGTGCAATGGGAAGCGCAATCGGAATCAGGAAAGGCAGATTCAGCACTGTTTCACCAAAATATTCAGCGAGTTTGTATGAAAAGCCAACCGGGTCGTTGAGTTTTATCAAGCCTGAAATGATGAAAAGAAGCCCGACAAAGATTCTTGAAAATTGCGTGAGGATATTTTTCATGTCTATTTTTTGTATCCGGATAAAATTAAGGCAAATACGGCGTAGTTGATCATGTCCTGGTAATTGGCATCGATGCCTTCCGATACAATCGTGCGGCCTTTGTTGTCTTCGATCTGCTTTACACGCAGGATCTTTTGAAGGATCAGGTCTGTCAATGAACTCACACGCATGTCGCGCCAGGCCTCGCCATAATCGTGGTTCTTGGCTTCCATCAATGATTTTGTGGAATCTATTTTTGCATCGAATAATGCGACCGCGCGTGCCGTATCGAGGTCGGGCTGGTCTGCAACGCCAAGATCCAGCTGGATCAAAGCCATGACCGAATAATTGATGATGCCGACAAATTCGGCGCATTCGTCTTCGTCAACTTTACGGATTTCATTTTCCTGAAGGCTGCGGATTCGTTGTGCTTTGATGAAAATCTGATCGGTCAGCGAAGGCAAACGAAGAATTCTCCATGCGCTTCCGTAATCTTTCATCTTGTTGGTGAACAACGTCCGGCAGATTTCAATGATGCGGTCGTATTCACTGGACGTGGTGTGCATTGGTTATATTTGTACAAATTTCCCCAAAAATAAGAATTCATTCTTCAAACCGAAATTTTTCAACCACAATGACGATAAACTGTAGCGGAACCCTTATTGATCTGGCAAAACCTCGAGTCATGGGCATTTTGAATGTGACGCCTGATTCTTTTTTTGATGGTGGTAAATATGCATCGGATTCGGAAGTTTTGAATCGTACCGAAACAATGCTCCGCGAGGGTGCAGATTTTATCGACATGGGCGGCTATTCGTCAAGGCCGAACGCGAAAGACGTTGACGAATCGGATGAATTTCGCCGCATCGTTCCGGCTGTTGAGTTTGTTGCAAAAAGATTTCCCGATGCGGTAATTTCGGTCGATACGTTTCGAAGCAGCATTGCAAAGGCCTGTATTGAAGCCGGCGCGTCGATGATCAACGACATATCCGCGGGTATGCTTGATGACAAAATGATGGAGACGGCTGCAAGTTTACAGGTGCCATATATCATGATGCATATGCGCGGGACGCCTCAGACCATGCAGTCGTTTACGGATTACAATGACATTATTTCCGATATGCTTTTTTATTTTTCAGAACGGATTACAGTCGCCAGAAGCTATGGCCTAAATGATATCGTCCTCGATCCCGGATTCGGTTTTTCCAAAACCGCTGCGCAGAATTTCGAGGTGATGCAGAAACTCCAATTATTCGATATCGGATTGCCGCTTTTGATTGGGATTTCTCGAAAAGGAATGATATATAAATCTTTGAAAACCAGTACCGAAGAAGCTTTAAACGGAACGTCTGCGTTACATATGGCTGCACTGATGAAAGGTGCAAAAATTCTGCGCGTCCATGATGTTAAGGAAGCAGTCGAATGTATTAGATTGTACGACCTGATGACTGAAGATCATTGATGGTGATACGGCTCGTTGTTCAGGATCGTGAAGCCGCGATAAAGCTGTTCAATGAAAAACAGCCGGACCATCTGATGCGAGAATGTCATTTGTGAAAGTGCGATCCTGCCGTTGGCCCTTGAATAGACTTCATCCGAAAAACCGTATGGGCCACCGATAACAAAAACCAATGTCCTGATTCCGGCATTCATTTTTTTCTGCAATTCCGCCGAGAATGACATGCTTGTAAATTCCTTTCCTTTTTCATCCAATAAAAGTACATGATCCGAAGTGGCAATTTTTGCCAGGATCAGTTCGCCTTCCTTTTCTTTTTGCTGCGACTCTGACAGATTCTTTGCGTTTTTGACATCGGGAATGATTTCGACATCGGTCCTGATATAAAAAGACAGCCGTTTAAGGTATTCTTCGATCAATGACTGCAGGGATTTATTATCGGTTTTTCCGATGGCTACAAGCCTGATGTTCATGGTTATTGGTTGAGTTCCGACAATAGGTGAGGTATGTCGAGCTGGTTGGTGAACATGTTAAGCGAACCATCGGGATTTGACGGCCATTCTTCTTTCGGACGATCCCAGTATAATTCGACGCCGTTGCCGTCGGGATCATCGAGATACAATGCTTCAGATACCCCATGATCCGACGCGCCTGTCAGCGGATATTCGGCCTGGATCAATCTTTTTAATATTGTCGCCAGATCTTTTCTTTCGGGATACAGAATGGCCGTGTGATACAGCCCGACCGACCGGCGACTGGCGTGTGGCTGGCCTTTGCTGTGCCAGGTGTTGAGGCCGATGTGGTGATGGTATCCGCCCGCCGAAATGAATGCTGCCTCGTCGCCGTACATCTGTGTCAGCGTAAATCCAAGAAGGCCGCAATAGAAATCGAGCGAGCGTTGCAAATCAGAGACCTTGAGATGGACGTGGCCTATGCGTGTGTTGTCGGGAACGGTGTAGTTTTCCATGACTTAAAGGTAATTGACAACTGATGATTGACAATTGACAATTCAAAAAAAAAATACCATTGAAGAATTATTTGTTTAATGCTTCAATGGTAAAAGATATGATTCGAGCGTAGTTTATTTCGCGAATTTTATTGCCTGTCCTTCTTTAGAACCGTCGAGATAGAATGCTTCGACACCACGCACGCCGTCAAGCTTGCCACAGATCTTTTGAACGTCTTCATCGATTCCGTTGTTGACGATTCCTGCAGTAACAAGCGATTTCCATTTTACGCCGCCTCCTTCAGAACGCAGCACCTCATAGTCTGCGACGGGTTCACACATTACGAAGCAAGGCAATCCTTTTACTTTGTTGACCTTTGCGATACCGGTATTTTTCGAAGTGCCTTTGTCGGTGAATTTTACTGCAACGATGCTTTTTCCCGACGTATAGATGATCGCATCGAAATTTTCATTTTCCTTTTTTGCACGTTTAATGAATTGTTCCACGCGCCCGGCGATCGATTTGTTGATGAGTCCGCCTGTCAGGAGCGATTCAGCCTTTGCACCGGTAGCGATATCAACGACGGTTTCATACTCACGAAGCGGTTCGTTCATAATGTAAGTTTCAACGCCGTTCACCTTTTTTACCTTGGCAAGAAGATTACTGTCTTTTTGTGCGATGGCGGGAATGTTTATGGCTACTGCAGCCACGAAAAGTAAAAGTTTTTTCATTTCAGTTGTTTTATTTTGGTTCGTAAATGTATCGGAATGCCTGCAATTGTGCAAGACCGGATTTAAATTTTAACTGGCCTTGCCGCTTTTGGAGTTCGCGTTTAAACCGTAATTTAGCACATATTTTTTCATAATGATATCAAAAGAACAATTCGAGTCTGAACTAAAGTCGATCATCCGCAACGGCATACGGGAAGATATCGGTCCCGGTGACTACAGTTCCATCGCCTGCATTCCGGCCGGTGCCGAGGGGCGGGCCAAGCTGCTCGTAAAAGATTCGGGAGTTATCGCAGGGGTCGATTTTGCCGAGATGATCTTTCGTGAGGTCGACAGTACGATGAAAATAGAAAAATTTATCGCCGATGGCAGGAGCGTCGAGCACGGCGACATCGTATTCCATGTCTATGGCCGTTCACAATCTATCCTGAAAGCGGAACGCCTTGTTTTAAATTCGATGCAGCGCATGTCGGCCATCGCCACAAAAACAAGAAAATATTCCGATCTTCTCGCAGGAACCAATACAAAAGTCCTCGATACGCGTAAGACAACCCCGGGATTCCGCGCTGCCGAAAAATGGGCAGTTTCGATCGGTGGCGGCGAAAACCACCGGTTTGCACTGTACGACATGATCATGCTAAAGGACAACCATATCGATTTTGCAGGCGGCATCACCAATGCGATCGCTAAAACGCATCAATATTTAAAAGACAATATGCTTGATCTGAAGATCATCGTTGAAGCACGAAACCTTCAGGAAGTTTCAGAAATATTGAAATCCGACGGTATTTATCGGATACTTCTGGATAACTTCGATTATGAGACTACAAGATTGGCTGTTGCGATGATCGATGACAGATGCCAAAGCGAATCATCGGGTAATATCAACGAAAACACGATCAGGGAATATGCGGAATGCGGCGTAGACTATATCTCATCGGGCGCATTGACGCATTCGGTTTATAATATGGACCTGAGCCTGAAAGCATTTTAAACAAAAGCAGCGGTCATTGCTGAGCGCTGCTTTCAAGATTTAGATAATTATCTTATTGGTCTGGACTTCACCCGTCGAATGCGTTCGTCGTAGGATGTAAATTCCTTTCGGAAGGCTTTCTACATCACGTGTCGTGACTTGCCGCCCGTTCATGTCGAACAGTTCGACTTTAAAATCGTCGGATTCCGAATTATAGATGTAATCAGCAATCGACA
>CBDUBP010000076.1:0-10195 GCA_965365415.1 uncultured bacterium
GCGGAGCAGGGCTTCCGTTTCTTTTAGTTCGATCTTTTTATTGCGGAGCACGCTGTCGGATTTCATTGCGCGTTCGAGCAGCGCTTCGAGGTCACCGCGGGTGAAAGGATTCAGGATATAGACCTGACAACGTGACAAAAGTGCGGGGATTACTTCAAAACTTGGATTTTCGGTGGTTGCGCCGATCAATGTTACCCAGCCTTTTTCGACCGCCGCCAATAGTGAATCCTGCTGCGATTTGCTAAATCGATGGATCTCGTCGATGAATAATATCGGGTTTTTGGAAGTGAAGAGTCCGCCGCTTGTTTTTGCTTTATCGATTACCTCACGCACATCCTTGACACCTGAATTGATCGCGCTCAGGATGTAGAATGGCCGCTTCGATTCCTGTGCGATGATCTGCGCCAGCGTGGTCTTTCCGGTTCCGGGCGGTCCCCAGAATATCATCGATGGGATCGCGCCGATCTCGAGCTGTTTTGTCAGCGAACCATCGGGGCCAACGAGATGTTGCTGGCTGATGTAATCTTCAAGTTTTTGCGGCCTGATGCGTTCGGCCAAAGGTGCATCCATATTGCAAAAATAAGTCTTTTGGTAATCAGGAAATTTATATTTTTCCAAGGTATTCGACGCCGTCTGCCAAATTTGCAGGAAAATTTTTGTGGGTTTGTTTTTGAAAGGCCCGCGATAAGCAAAAAATCATGAGCGAACATTTTAGATATTCCCCGTCAGTAATTTTATTTCCCTTCATTTTAGTTTTTATACTTTGGATATCGTTCTGGGCAGATACGAAGTTTGATCTCGATCTGGCTGAACTCGGAGTTTATCCACGAGATTTGATCGGGTTGCGGGGCGTTGTCCTGAGCCCGTTTGTTCATGGCAGCATCGGTCATTTGTATAACAATTCTATACCGCTGCTTGTTTTGACATCGGCAATGACGTATTTCTATCGCAATGTCGCCTTGAAAGTAGTGATTTGGGGAATTGTATTGTCGGGTGTGCTGACATGGCTTATCGGCCGCGAGAATTATCATATTGGCGCAAGCGGACTCATTTACGTTTTGGTCAGCTTTATTTTCTTCAAAGGGATTATGACACGGTATTACAGATTGGTCGCGGTGTCGCTGCTTGCCGTGTTTTTATATGGCGGTATGATCTGGTATGTCTTTCCCGATATCGAGAAGGGCATTTCATGGGAAGGACATTTGGCGGGCCTGATCACTGGATTTGTATTTTCGATATATTTCAAGACGCCGGAATATGTGAAACCGATCAGGTATGAGTGGGAGCGGGCCGATTATGATCCGTCGAATGATAAATTCATGCAGCGGTTTGATGAGCACGGAAATTTTGTAAATCCGCCCAAGCCTGAACCGGAGGATATTATCCAACCGCCGCCCCAAATCGTATACACGTTTATTCCAAATGAACCTGCAAACCCTGGCCCTTCCGATAGCTATCGGGACAGCGGCTATCCTTTTGTGCAACGCGGTGCAGCAATAGATAATAGCGAAGAGCAGGAAAATGCTCCTGATAAAAAGGGATTGGAAGGCTAATTAAATTCGCTGGCGCAGTGCTTCATATAAAAATGCGCCGCATGCTACCGATACATTGAGCGAGCCGATTTTTCCGTGCATCGGAAGTTTCGCTTTTTGATCGACGACTTTTAAGACGGACGGATTGATTCCCATGTCTTCCGAACCCATGATGATGGCGCTTGGCTGTCTGAAATCCACATCGTAAACCAGATCATCGGTTTTTTCGGTTGCAGCGATGCATCTGATCCCACTTCCCTGGAGATGGAAGATCGCGTCTTTGATATGTGCTACTTTACTGATCGGGACATTGTAAACAGCGCCGGCAGAAGTTTTCACCGTGTCGCCATTGACCGGAGCCGCACCTTGCCTGGAGATGATGATCCCCGATACGCCGGTGCATTCGGCCGTTCGGATGATCGCCCCAAAATTCCGCGCATCTGAAATTGAATCGAGCAAAAGGAAAAGCGGTGTTTTATCGGACTGTAGGGCGGATTCGACTAATTCTTCGAGATCGTGGAAGCCGACAGGGGAAATGGTCGCAATGGCGCCCTGATGGTTTCCCTGTGTAAGACGGTTTAATTTTTCGACGGGAACGTACGTGAAATTGATGTTCGCCGATTTCATCAGTTTCATCAGCTCGCGCATGAGTTCGCCTTGTGAATCCTGCTGAATGAACACGCGGTCGATTTCTTTACCTGCGTTGATGGCTTCGATGATTGCGCGAATTCCGAAAACCTGATTTTCTTTTTCCATAAGTGCAAAGATAAAAAAAACCATCCCGGGAGTGGGATGGCTTTTCGCTCAAATGGATTTCTTAATGTTCGTCTTCGAGGAATCCGGTTCTTTTGTGGCCGCCAAAGCGATACACCGTTCCGGGGTCCCAGTCGAATTCAGCTTCGAAATAGATGCTGTCGACTACGTGTCCGCCGGTTGACATTCCTTCGTCAGGAAAAATCCTTCCGTTGGATACGGTAACCGTTCCTCCCGTCACCAATTCAGGTGCATTGGCCGGACCTGCAAAAGCCATCGTTCCAAAATCGGAAACCTGCACTTTTGTCTTTATTTCGAAGAACGCGCCGTGATCGTCGATCCAGAAGTTCTCATCGTTGGATGATGCATTGTAGGTTGAATACAATACGTAACCGCCGCCGAATGCCGGAGTGACGCCATCGGGTTCATATCCTATAATGTACCAGTCACCGGCAAATTCCTGCGTTGCCGTTCCGCCCGGTTCAGGCTCACCACCTTCGTCACATGATGTGAACGACGCAAGGGTAAAGATGCTTAAAGCAATTGCTGCAAAACTATATTTAATTTTTTTCATCTTTCTGGTGGATTAAAATTGATGTTGCTCTAGATGAACGTCGAATGTGTACACTGTCACAGGTGGTGGAGTGTTCCATACTGTCGTGAAGTCGATCGTATCAGCTTCAGGATTAACGGTCATTTCAGTGATGGTTGCGTCACCGCCAAAATACGAGTTGGTCATTGTAGCGGGGAAATCGAAATCGTTTGTTGCAATGTTATTTGCAACGATGACAGCTCCCGGAGTTTCAGATCCTGCGATAGCACGGCCGTACAAGTACCATCCGCCAAAAGCATCCGACATTCCGTAAGTTCCGTCTTCATTTTCCCAGATCAGGATCCATTCGCGGTCGGTATAGTCTTCAGGGTTTGCAGCGGGCTGCGCTCCGTTCCTGAATACGGTTGTCCGATAAAGTCCCGCGATGCTGTTTACAAGATCCCCTGTTTCAACGACATACACTGTGCGCGTAGCCGATCCGGAAAAACCATCCTGGTTTGTAGCAGTGTAAGTGATGGTATACATATCGGAGACATTGGTGTCGAGCGTTGTGCCACCCCGGTAATTTCCGACGATAGTCGTCGTAAACGGAATTTCGGTGTCACCTTCTGTTACAATTACACCCGGATCTACATACGGATCGCCAAGATTTACGTATACCACGTCATCGCCAAGAACGTCAAAACTTGGATAATTTGTGACTCTTGAAACGTTGCTGCTTTCGTCGCTCGTACATGATACGATCAAAGCTGCGCTGATAAATAAGATTATTTTTTTCATGTTTTTTTATTAATCGTTTACATCCCACCAAACTGGAACAGTGATGTCTACCAAAGCCGGTGCATTTTCATTTGTTGAGGTTACATTCTCAGGGAAGACAAGTCGTTTAGGGAATTGTCCGCCGGTTGTTCCATTGACTGAATAAGAAAATTCGCCAGGAACGTAGCTCAAATCTGTTTGTGGTACCGGAGAAATTTCAGGATATCCTGTACGATTGTGCTCAAAGAAAGCTTCGAAACCGTTTCCTGGGAAAAGAGAAAGCCATTTTTGAGTGATGATCGCTTTCAGCTTAGTTTCAAAATCACCTGCCGATGGATATTCATAGGCTCCACCTGGAGCGATGAATGCAGATCCGTCAAGGCCGTCCCAGTTGTTGAATGCCTCAAGAACACCTTGGTCATATTTGGCTTTTGCTCCTGCGCCTCCTGAATATCTTTCAAGTGCTTCAGCCTGTAGGAACAAGCTTTCTTCATGGCTCATGAAATATACAGGTGTGGTTGGCTCAAGATAAACGACAGCAATTGAAGTCTGTGCAACGGTACTGTTGAAGTCACCCTGATTAAGCGGGTTACCCGGATTATAGAATTCCTGGCGGCGCGGGTCTCCATTTTCATCAAGGAAAGAGTAAGTAGTAGTACTTGCCCTTAGGTTGATCGTTGTATTGAGCTGCCTTCTGTCGGTCTCATAAAGTGGATTACTTCTGTTTGCCTCATCGATGAATTGTGTCATCGCAGCATCAGCATCAAGGAAGTTAACTCCTGATGTAAGCAATGCCGTAGCACCGGCAGACGCAACTGTTGGACGTGCTTCGGTTTGACGCAGGTAAAGTTTAAGAAGGAGCGAATTTGCAAATCCTCTCCAGTTCTCCATGTTTCCGCCAAAAACGAAATCGTCATTTCCGGGAACTTCGCCTTCGGAAGTCGACAGGTCGTGGCTCAAAGCTTCCTGAAGATCTGCAACCATCAGGTCGTAAACTTCCTGACCGGTTTGAAAATTCGGCTGAAGGATATTGACGTTATTTGCCTCGCTATACGGAATCTGATCGTAAAAGTCGACCATGATCTGAGAAGCGTGAACCTCCATTGTAGTAGCGATCAGGTAATAGTTCCAGTTTCCTTCTTCGAGTGCACGACGCTTAACACCGCGCAAATCGCCAAGGGCATCGTACATCGCAGTCCAGCCTCCGTTGTAATCGACAGTTCCAATTGAGTAATCATCGATTTCCTTGTACTGGTTGGAAGAATTTCCCTGTGTCCAGAACTGCGACCAGAAGCCACCGATCAGGGCATAATACGAACCCTGTGCGCCTGCAACTCCGGCAATACCTGCAGGAAGCTGTGTCGACAGTGCGGCGCTTTCCGGACTTAATGCATCCGGGTCGCGGTTGATGTCAAAATCTGCATCACTACACGATGCGAACATCGCGAGAGCAGTAAATAAAAGTATTCTTTTCATCGTTGTTTTTTTTAAAATGATAATTTAAGCATTGCACCGTAAGACCTCTGAGACGGGTTGCCGCCAAACTCACCAAATTCAGTTTGAACTTCACTTCCGAATGTTGAAATTTCAGGATCAACATACGGGTTTTCATCTGGTGTCCATAGGAAAAGGTTTTTACCATAGACACTGATCGAAAGTGATGAAAGTCCAAGATGGTCGATAACTTTCTGGCCAAATGAATACGAAAGGTTCAAGTCTCTCAACCTGATGAAAGTTTTATCCATTACGTGGTTTCTTTCGATCGCCGGGTTATTGGTTGTATTACCCCAATAGTTGGTAACGTTTTCGAAAGAGATTGGCGTAGTGTTCTCAATAAATTGACCTTCATTATCAGGATCCGGCACAACTGAGTTCGGGATAATGAAAGGATTCCTGTCATTATAAGTCGACTCGATGCTGTTACCTGTAAAGTTGCTCAGCCTGTTTGTATAAGAGTACATTTCACCGCCTTGCTTCCAGTCGAATGCAAAGTTGAGGCTGATTCCTTTCCAACGTAATGTATTTTGAAGTCCCATCACGAAATCGCGCTGTGAATCACCAATAGTTTGAGGCTCGGCACTTACTTCTGCGTAACCTGTTGCAGGATCTACGATCACCTGTCCGTCAGGAGTAGTTTCGGCAACTAATGCCTGGAAAACCCCTACCGGCTGACCTACCATTGCATAGAAGTTCACTCCGTAAGCGCTGTTTATCAAAATCTTATCGGCTGCTCCATTGATCTTTGTAACCTCATTCTCATTTTTGGAGAAAGTATAGTTTAGATCCCATCTGAAATCATCGGTTTTTACCGGTGTTACACCTAACGAGATTTCGAATCCTTTATTTTCCAAGTCGCCAATATTACTTGATCTTAGGGTATATCCTGTTGATGGATCAAGCGGAACCTGTACGATCAGATCAGTGGTTTTGCTATGATAAAGTGAAATGTCAAATGTGATCCTGCTGCTAAAGAAGTTACCTTCAATACCAAATTCAGATTCAGTTGTCATCTCCGGTCTTAGCTGGTTGTTACCAAGGATTGCCGCATTTTCGTAGAAGTTGATTCCACCAAGTGGCGACAGGATTTGTCCAAAATATGCATTTGATGCACCGATCGCGAGTGACTGCTCGGTTTCGTAAACGGCAGTACCGTTACCAACCCTTGCAATACCTGCACGCAATTTCAGGAATTTACCCGGTTCATCGAAAACGAGTCCGCTAAGTGATGCCGATGGATAGAAGTAGGTACTGTTATCGATTGGCAGCGTTGAATTACGGTCCTGTCTTGCAGTAAGCGTAAGGAATAACCTGTCGATGTAAGATAGTTCTACCTGTCCGTAGATACCCATTGTACGCTCAAGAGCGTTATTTTGGGTAAGGATCGGAGTTACAGCTGAGTTGGACAATTCGTAATAATTAGGAATGTCGAGGTTTGTTACCGAAGCAAAAAGCCTGTCGCTTTCACGCTGGTTGAATGCCAGACCACCAAGGACGCTGAAATCAAATTTCTCTGAGAATTCTTTTTGGTACGTCAGGTTAAAGAACGTATCGAATTCGCTTCTTTCGATCCGCGCTTCCGTTACACCTCCGACAACCTCGTTAGCAGCAGCAAGATCTTGTACCGATCCCGGCTCATAATTTACGATGGCACCGTGGCTCTTGATCCTTTCACCGCGGAAGTTTCCTCCCACTTGCCAGGAAGCAGTGATCTCCGGAGTAATGTTATATGTCAGATTGATGTTACCGAACACGCTGTTTCCTTGAATTTTCGTCTCATTCTCATTGATGGAAAAATATGGATTGGTTGCGTACGGTGTGTAAAAATTACTTGGAGTATTGAACGGATTGTTCACGTAATCCTGAAGGTCAACAATACTGATGTCGCGCGGGACCTGCAGAAGGTCTTGTGAAAGTGTAGCACCTTCACCGGCATCATCACCCTGGCCTGTATTGACTACAAATTGCTCACGGTTAGTATAATTGATGCTAGCGCGCATTTGGAAACGGTTTGATTTCAATCCTCCGTTAAGCGCAAGTGTTCTCTTTTTATATACGTCGACCTCTGTCGGTACGATTCCGTCACTGTCAAGTGAACTGAAACCAAGCGAGAAATCGGCAACATCTGATCCACCGCTGATGGTAACCGAGTTTGATGTCAGGATACCTGTATCGTAGAAATCGCGAACGTTGTCCGGAAGTGCGACATAGGGCTTGATTTGCTGTGCACCGTCGACAATCGTTCCCCATGGACGGATCTCGCCGTTAAATGCGGGACCCCATGAACCGTTTTCGTTACTCGCTCCCAAACCTGTTGACAGCGCTGAATAACCCTGGCCGTTCCATCCTTGTCCGAATTGATTTTGGAGATGCGGTACACGTGCAACTTCGTTCATTTCAACCGAAGTCATGAAATCTACATTAATTTTTTGATTGTTTTTACCGCGTTTTGTGGTGATGATAAATACACCATTACCGCCACGGCTTCCGTAAAGTGCTGTCGCAGCGGCGCCTTTCAGGAAGTTGATGCTTTCGATCTGGTTTGGATCCAAATCGTTGATGCCTGTTCCTGCATCATAAGTACGGGTCACTGCAGTACCAGGTACAAAAGACCCGGATGTTGACGACGCGTTGATTGGCGTTCCATCAACAACATACAGTGGCGCATTGGTTTGCGTGATCGAGCTGATACCGCGAACAATAATTTTTGCACTGGCTCCAGGCTGTTGCGGCGTCACGATGTCGACACCGGCAATCTTACCCGAAAGCGATTCGAACGGGTTCGTATTCACGACGTTGGTTAATTGGTCATTCTTGACCAGCGTGGTCGAATAACCGAGCGCTTTTTTCTCACGCTTGATTCCAAGTGCGGTAACGACCACACCTTCCAACTGCACCGCATTATCGGTAAGCTGAACCTGCATGTTCGCCGATGCCGGAACTTCCCGCGTATTCATCCCTACATAGGTGAATACCAGGACCTGCCCAACAGTGGCATTGATCGTAAACTTTCCGTCGAAATCGGTTTGGGTTCCCGTTGTCGTGCCTTTGACAAAGACATTGACTCCTGGAATTGGAAGACCGCTTTGGTCTGTAACTACACCACTGATAGGAGTGTCCTGCGCAAAGCTTAAATGCGCAATCAGCACCAGCAGCAGTGTAATAATACCATTACACTTTGTTTTCATTATAATAAGGTTAGAAATTAGTTACGTAAATTTGATGAAAAAAAATTAAACTTCCTATAATAGATTCCTAATTTTTCACAGAATATTATAAAAAGGCTTTCTTAAAATGCAGCTTTGAAGCTGATGTGCACTATCGAATTCCTCAGTTTTATCGCCTGTTCGTCGGTTGACCCGTTGGCATACACAATGTTAAACATCCCGTTTTTTGTTAAAAGCCCGAATCCGAAGCCCAAGCCGAGCAGGCTTCCGTTCTTTCCGATTCTTTCGTCGCGCGTCTCGTCGCGATACCAGCCGTAGTCGATTATTGAATGCGCGTAAATCCCCGAAGCCAGTATATATCGGTATTCTGAAAGGAGTGTGGCGGCTATATTCGCCTGCAGACTGTTCTCATTAAATCCGCGAACGGAGTTGATCCCGCCGAAGCGGTAAAGTTCACTTACCAGATAAGACCCGCTTTGGAGATAATAGTTCCTGCTGCGAAGGTTAATGACATTCTTTGGGTTCAGATAAAAATTCTGCATGACGTCCGCTCCTGCGAAAAACTGACCGTTTTCCTGAAGTTTTGATTTTCTTGATCCTGCTCCGGCGCGCAATGCTATAGACGTTTGTTCCGGAAAAAGGAAGTCTTCCTCCCTAAAGCTTGTGAAATTGAATTCACCTGTAGCAAAATTGCTTTTGAAATCGCTTATCGAACTATTGTTCGAATTGAGTATGTCGCTGGATTCGGTGGCTTCATAACCCAGATACAATCTTGTATTGTAATTGAACAGATATCCAAGCCCGATTGCTGTCTTGGTGTTTTGGAACGTCGAGTCCTGCCTGAAGATATTCAGGCTCGCGCGCAAACCAAGACGGCTTTTGAATATATAAGGTAATTCAACCGCAACATTGAATGTCTTTTGCTCCTTCCCGTCGCTTTTCCAGAACAATGAAAATTCTTCACCGCTGTTGAGGAAATTTACAAGCAGCAGGTCAAGATATCCGTTAAGCCGGCTCTTGCTTCCGCCTTCCTCGTCCTCTTCATTTGAAAAACCGAGAAATCCGTCAAACCTGTTGGCTTTGGCTTTTTCAAGATAGACATAAACCTTGGTCGTGTCTTTCGTAAGGAGGATTTCCGGATACTTGGTCTGCGTTACAAACCTGAATCGCGCAAAGTCATCGTGTATCTTTTTCAGGTTGGCCTGCGAAAACGTTTTGTTCCGATAGGTCCGTAACATGCTCCGCTTATGTCCCTCGGGGAATTTATCATACCCTTTGATGACAATGTCGTTTACCACACGTGGATTTCCAATATCGATATCGAGGACTGCGTAAACCGATCTTCCTTTGTTATCTATATCGGTCAGGCGGACTTTTGCGAGGCCAAATCCTTTTTGTTCCAATTGCGACAGAATGCGTTCGAGAAATTCCACGGCTTTATTAAATGGAATGCGGATCGTATCGTTCGGTTCGGACTTATAAATGAGCTTTTTTAAGTCTGTATTTCTACCTATATATATATGTAGCCATTTTGCCCTCGTACCAAGGTCGAATTGCCGCACGAAAACGGTGTCATTCCGTCGTTCTTCCGAGAGTGTTTTTACGTGCAGCCAGCCTTCTTTTTTGAGCCGTTCTGGAATCGCGTCTGCCGCTTCTGAAAGTGCTTTGATCGTCGGAAATATTTTCTGGATTTCGAGTGAATCGAGTGCGGAAGTCTGCTCTGCAGTCGCGCCCGTGACTTCAAGACGATAATTCTGTGACAGCATTGCCGAAGACCAAAAGATCAGGGCCAGGGTTGGGAAAAATGACTTGGATCCAATAAACATGATGATAAAAGTAATGCTATTTCGGAGGTAATCTTACAAATCTTCGGCAATGGAATAAGGTGATTGAAAATTAATGAATTATGGTTTGTTTAAAAAAAATTAATTCCT
>CBDUBP010000077.1:0-10162 GCA_965365415.1 uncultured bacterium
TTTGGATATGCGCCGGAAATCATCACAACCGGAATATGCTTCCATTCATCGGATTTCTTAAGCACGTTCAATATTTCTTCGCCGTTGAAAACCGGCATATGGATATCGAGGAATATCACATCCGGAATCGGGTTCTTCTTGCTCAGCGCCTGAAGCATCACGCTTCCATTTATGAAAATCTGAACACGGTGTCCCAGGCTTTCGGCAACATCCTTAAAAAAATATAAATCGTCTGTATCGTCATCGAGGTAGTAGATCAATTGGGACGCTTTCATAAGTTGTATGTTGAGTTACGAATTTAACGATAACAATTCCAATTAATTTACAGATAAAAACATTGACTTTATATAATTTCGGACACAATTCACTTTAATAAGTACAATGGATAAAAACAGGATAGCCGTACAACTCTTTGACAAATATGCTTCCGATTATGCCGCAAAGTATATGGATGTCGGACTCTATACCGCGCAGCTCGATCGGCTATGTGGGTTACTGCCTGTCGATGCATCGGTTCTTGAGCTTGCGTGTGGCCCCGGAAATGTGACAAAATATATTTTTGACAAACGAAAAGACATTCAAATGCTCGCGACAGACCTGTCTGAAAAAATGATAGCAATTGCCGCGAATCACAACCCGACCGCACAATTGCAGCTTTTGGACTGCCGGCATTTCAATCGGCTGGAAAGGCAATTTGATGCGATCATCTGTGCATTCGGTCTGCCTTACGTTTCGAAAGATGAAGCGGCATCAATGATTGCGGATGCTTCCAATTCTTTGAATCAAAACGGGATTCTATTCCTGAGTTTCATGTCGGACGACTACACACGTTCCGGATGGCACACATCAAGCAAAGGCGACGAACTGTTTTTGTATTATCATGAGCAGGAATATATCGTTGAAACATTGCTGAACAGAGGATTTGAAATCGATACATTGTCCAGGATCGAATCCTTCATGAACGGCACTCCTGTTACCGACCTGATCATAATCTCTATAAAAAAATGAAATTCAAATCGACCGAATTCATATTGTATGTCGCAGATCAAAGCAAAAGCCGCGACTTCTATTCGTTAATGTTAGGCCTTGAGCCTGCGCTTGATGTTCCGGGAATGACTGAGTTCATCCTTGGCGACAACTGCAAACTTGGATTGATGCCCAACTCGGGAATTGCCAAGATACTTGTTCCGATAATGCCGCATCCGCAAAATGGAACCGGTATTCCGCGATGTGAACTGTATTTATACGTCGACGACATGAATGAAGCCTTTAGCAACGGACTTGCAGCAGGAGCCCGATTAATCAGCGGACCGCAGGCCCGTGATTGGGGTGACACGGTTTGCTACTTTGCCGATCCCGACGGTCACGTCATCGCATTTGCCAAAAAAACAGAATGATCAAACCGCTGTCTGCTTCCGTAACATTCGATAAAAATCTATTAAGATTAAGGTTTGGGTTTTGATGAAAGACGGCACTTTAGGAAACCATCAACCAAACAAAATATAGAAAAATTTGAGGTAAAATCCTGGTACCTACTGCATTTCATCGGATATTATGACGATCATATCGGAAAAATTGTACATTTGGCTTCAACCCCAGTCAATTGGCCAGTATGAGGAAGCGTCAGGTAATTTTTCTTGATTTGCTGTTTGTCAGCATCATCGTGATTTTGCTCGCATTCTCATACCTTTCGTACATCCGCATCAATAACCTAAGGGTCGCCTCCGAATGGGTCAATCATTCCAATGAAATAAAACTTCGCCTCAATGCCGCCATGGTTTATGTCCTTGATGCTGAAACAGGGCAGCGCGGATATCTGCTGACGGGCGATCCATCTTATGAAGAGCAGTATCGGAATGCCCTGGAAAAGGCAGATGCCGAACTTAGCAAGGCAGCCCATCTGACGTCCGAAAATCAATTGCAGCAAAAACGTATTCTCCATCTGCGAACATTATTCAGGCAAAGGTTTGCCGCGCTTTATGAGACGCTCCTTGCATATTCTGCCCATACCGACTATACTTTCCATATCAGATCAGGGAAAGTCCTGACCGACAGCATCCGCGATGAAATCAAGGAACTGACCGATGGTGAAGATCATCTTCTCGTAAACCGAATCAAGGTCAAAGACCATGCGAATGCACTTACGCCTGTTTTGGTGCTGGCGTTTTCAATCATTGCCGTTGGACTTGTCATCATTGCGTATATCAGGCTGCGGCGTGAAATCCATTTGCGGTTGTTTGCGCAGAACAGCGAGGCTACCATCAGAAGGCTTCAAACCGAAACCATGCATCTTGCCACGACGCTCGAAAGGAAAGTCGAAGAGCGAACCGACGAATTGCAGAAAAAGAACATCTCGCTTGAAAATATCAACAACGAACTGCTCTCATTCAATTATGTTGCCTCGCACGACCTTCAGGAACCGCTTCGAAAGATCCGCGCATTTATCAGCAGGATCAAGGACACCGGTGAACCATTTTCGGAAACAACAAGCCGATATTTTGACCGGATCGACGATGCCGCGCTGCGGATGCAGAAATTGATCGAGGCACTGATCAGCTATTCGCGCGCAAACAATACGGAAGATGATTTTGAAACATGTGATCTGAATGTGATCGTGGCACAGGTCAACGAAGAGCTGAAAGATGAAATCGAGTTAAAACAGGCCAGCATCAAATCGGATGATTTACCTGTGTTGCGCGTCATTCCGATGCAGTTTCATCAGCTGTTTACAAATTTGCTTTCGAACGCTTTAAAATACAGCAGGACAGACATTAAGCCTGAAATAAATATCACTGCCGAAGTCGTAAACAATACCCGTGACTTGAAAAAAGACGTATATTTGCCTCATGCACGCTATTGGAAAATTTCGATAAAAGATAACGGCATAGGTTTCGAGAAGGATTACGAAGACAAGATCTTCGAGCTGTTTCAAAGGCTTCACGGGAAAAATGAATTTGAAGGCACGGGTATCGGACTGGCCATCTGCCGGAAGATCATGCAAAACCATGACAGCTATATTTTTGCAGAAGGCGTTCCAAACAAGGGCGCCACGTTCAACATTTATTTTCCAATAACCTATTATGAAAGCGTATAGGATTTTACTCGTCGACGATGATGCCGATGATCAATTCTTCTTTATCGACGCCATCAAATCACTCCAACTTGATGTCGATTGCGCTATCGCCAACGACGGGCTCGAGGCAATCCACATTCTTTTGGATATCCTTCCTCCGCCATCAGTAATTTTCCTCGATCTGAACATGCCGAAGATGAATGGATATGAATGCCTGCAAAAGATCAAGCGCATGGACCGATGCAAAGACATTCCTGTTGTAATCTTTTCAACTTCAAGCAATCCGAAAGAAAAGGAGCGCACGCAAAAACTTGGCGCCAAGCGTTTTATTACCAAGACCTCAGATTATAAAGAGCTGAAATCGCAGTTGGGTCGCATCCTCAACGGCGAATTTGCCTGACCGCACTTAGATTTCGCGTCAATACTGCGTATATTTGTCTGAAACAACAAGTACAAATGCAGCATATCATCGACCGGTTCGTCCGCTATGTGACGATCGATACTGAATCAGATCCAAATTCCGACACAACTCCAAGTACAGCAAAACAATTCGACCTCGCAAACTTGCTCGTTGAAGAATTGAAATCCATCGGGATGCAGGATGTCACCATAGATAAAAATGCCTATGTGATGGCGACGCTGCCATCGAATACAGACAAAGATGTTCCCGTGATCGGCTTTGTATCGCATTTTGATACGACGCCCGATTTTACAGGCGCGAATGTCAAACCGCAAATCATTAAAGATTACGACGGCAGCGACATCATCTTAAACAAAGAACAAAACATCGTCCTCTCGCCTTCATACTTTAAAGATCTTTTGATGTACAAAGGCCAGACAATCATCACGACAGACGGCACGACATTGCTTGGCGCAGACGATAAAGCGGGAATTACCGAGATTATGACGGCCATGGAATATCTGATTCAACATCCCGAGATCAAGCACGGTAAAATTCGGGTCGGGTTTACGCCAGACGAAGAGATCGGACGCGGCGCGCACAAATTCGACGTGGAGAAATTCGGCGCCGATTGGGCATATACCATGGACGGCAGCCAGATCGGTGAACTCGAGTATGAAAATTTCAATGCCGCAGGAGCGAAAATCACATTTCGGGGCAAAAGCGTTCATCCGGGTTATGCAAAAGGCAAGATGATCAATTCGATGCTGATCGTAAATGAATTCATTAATGAGCTTCCAAAAGATGAAATCCCGCAGGAAACCAAAGGTTACGAAGGTTTTTTCCATGTTACCGGAATGTCTGGAAGCATTGAGGAATCACATCTGGAAATGATCATCCGCGATCACAGTTCACGCAAATTCAAAGACCGGAAACAACTTGTGACCGACATCGTGAAAAAGATCAATAAAAAATATGCAAAACAATTTGGCGGTGATATCGCGACGGCAGAAATCAGCGACCAATATTACAACATGAAGGAAAAGGTAAAGCCTGTCATGCATATCGTCGACATTGCCGAAAAAGCGATGAAAGAACTTGGCATCAAGCCGATCATCAAGGCGATCCGCGGCGGTACGGATGGCTGTCAGCTGTCGTACAAAGGTTTACCGTGCCCGAATATCTTTGCGGGCGGACATAACTTCCATGGCAAATACGAGTATGTTCCTGTTGAAAGCATGCAGAAAGCAGTCGATGTCATCGTCAAGATCGCACAAATCACCGCAGAAGGAAATTATCCCAAAAAATAAACAATGGAGGCCGAAAAGCAACATAAATGGGACAGTTCGGCGAAATGGCCGGAGGAACTTGATGCTTTGAAGTCGATCCTGGCAAAAACCCCGCTTTTTGAAACCACGAAATGGGGCGGCCCCACATATACACATAAAGGAAAGAATGTTGTGGGTCTCGGCGCGTTCAAGAATTATGTCGGCTTGTGGTTCTTCAATGGGCTTGCGCTTAAAGACGAGGCGAAAGTTTTGATGAATGCGCAGGAAGGCGTGACGAAATCGCTTCGTCAGTGGAGATTTACTTCCAAGGACGAAATCCTGAATTTCGAAAAGGAAATTTTGAATTATATTGAGGAAGCGATGAACCTTGTCGATTTGGGAATCGCAGTAAAACCTCAGCGCAAGCCTGAAATAAAATCCGCATTGATCGAAGATCTCTGCAAATCGGATGCGGATTTCACCAATGCAATCTCAAAACTGACTCCGGGCAAGAAACGCGAATATCTTGAATATGTCGAATCTGCCAAACGCGAAGAAACTAAAATCGCGCGATTGGAAAAAATCCGGCCCATGATCTTATCGGGAGCCGGATTGAACGATAAATACAAAAAGTGATTACTTCTTTTCAGCCTTTGGCTGATTAAGCTTTGTGCTCATTTCCATCGAGATCGATGAGCGTTCCATCATCAGTTTACCGGCCATTGTCTCAAGAACGACGGTTGTTTCTGTAAGATCGGAAACCCGGCCGTGCATTCCGCTTTTTGTAATGACGCGATCCCCCACCTTAAGATTGCTTTCAAATTCGCGTTCCTGTTTTGCACGACGCTGCTGCGGACGGATCATGAAAAAATACATGATGGCGAAAATGAAGATAAAAGGAAGGAATTGTTGTATTTGTTCCATATTAGGCTTTTGGTTTGATGTTTACGCGAATATTGAGTTGCTCTTTGCCTGTTGGCGTGTTTGCTGTAATGTTGACGGATTTTTGCTGCATTCCGGATTTGCCTGCAGAATCAAATGATACTTTGATCTCACCTGAAGCTCCCGGCTTTACCGGCGTCTTTGGATAATCAGGAACAGTACATCCGCAGGTTCCTTTGGCTTCGGAAATGATCAGATCGGATTTTCCGGTGTTCGTAAATTTAAACACGTGCGAAACCTTTTCTCCCTGATTAATTGTCCCGAAATCGTGCTCGCGTGAAACAAAATCCATCATCGCAGCCGTTCCCGGAGCAGCCGTTGCGGACGTATCAGGTTCAATAAGCGTTTTTGCCTGAGCTGTATCGACTTCTTTTATGGCTTCCTGCAGATTGTCGGTAGCCGTTTCCGAACCTTGATTTGTTTCCTTCCTGCATGATGTGAGCATGGTAAGGAAAAGTGCAATAATTAAAAGATTTGATCTCATATGATTTACATTAGGCCGCGTCCCGACTTATTGAGTCGTCCGCCGGTTTGATATTCTTTTACGAGGTTGTCCAAAATTCCATTGATAAAGATACTGCTCTTCGGTGTCGAATATTCCTTTGCTATCTCGAGATATTCGTTGATCGTAACTTTTACCGGAATCGACGGGAATTTCAAAAATTCACAGATTGCCATTTTCAGGATGATCGTATCGATCTCGGCGATGCGTTCGGTATCCCAATTCGGGGTCTTGTCGATATATTCCTTGCCAAAATCCTTTTCGTTCAGCAGTGTCTTCCGGAAAAGATCCTTTGCAAACTCGCGATCTTCTTCGTCCTTGTATAATCGCGGAACGATAAATTCTGAAGGATTCTCCGACCTGATTGCGCGAAGCTGTTTAACGATCTGTGTATTGACAAGCGGAATGTCGTCGACCCATGTCAGCTTCTGGTCTTCGAGATAATCATACAGCTTTTCATTTGCCGCGATCAGCTCCATGAACATATCGATCACAAACTGCCTGTCCTCTTCAAAATTATTGTCGCGGGCCGACATGTAGTTTTCAAACAGCTCGCTTTCCTTGATTCCGGCCAGCATGATCAGGATGTAATCATCATTGCGGCTCCAGTTGTTGATCTTGCGTTTGTCGAGCGCGTCGTTCAATGACTTGTTATCCGCCAGCATCTTCAGTACCGAATTGTTGACAAATCTCCGGTTCGGGTTTCTCTCCTCGGCGGTGGCAAGATGCTTTTTTGCTGATTTCTCGAGAAAATCGATCTCTTTATTGCGGATCTCGACAAGCGCAGAGAGCATGATCAGATAAAGATCCTGAATATTTTCAATGCTCGCAAAGAGGAATTTCTCCTCCTTTTCCATATCGGATGAGCCTTTTTGATGCATCGCATAAATCGATTGCATCACTTTAACGCGAATATGTCTCCTGTTTAACAACGGACAGAACTTTTATTAAAAAAGGGCGAAAGAACCCTTTCGCCCGCAAAAATACATATTAAATGCCTGGTGCGGCGTTTTCTTTTTTCCTTTCGGCAATCCGGTTTTCGGCAACCATCATCGCTGCCTGCTGCGTCGTGATCTGATGCGCATCGGCATGACTGAAGATCTCAAGCGTCGTATTGTAAATGTTTTCGGTTTTGCGCATGATCTCACTGCGGTCATAATGAACCAGCTCAGCGTAAACATTGATGATTCCACCCGCATTGATCAGAAAGTCGGGTGCATAGGCAATTCCTTTTTCCTGCAACAGCCTTCCGTGCACCAACTCGTTTGCAAGCTGGTTGTTTGCGGCACCTGCGATGACTTTGGCCTTTAGCCTTTCGATCGTACGGTCGTCAATCGTTGCTCCCAAAGCACATGGCGCATAAATGTCGACGTCAGCACTGTACAGATCTTCACCTGTATAGATCTTAGCGCCGTATTTGTGGCTCACATCGCGAAGTTTCTCGTCGTTGATATCGGTGATGTACACTTCGGCGCCTTCCTTGGCAAGGTAATCAACCAAAGTTTCGCCCACGTGCCCGATTCCCTGAACGAGGATTTTCTTTCCAGCAAGCGAATCCGAACCAAATTTATATTTGGCTGCAGCCTTCATGCCCATGTAAACTCCGTATGCAGTGACCGGTGACGGATTTCCAGATCCGCCGCGCGATTCCGAAATTCCGGTGACATAAGGTGTAATGTCGCGGATCATATCCATATCAGCAGTTGTCGTACCGACATCCTCAGCAGTAATGTACTTTCCGCTTAATGAATGGACGAACTCACCGAATTTCTTGATCAGCTCAGGAGTCTTTTGCGTTTTCGCATCGCCGATGATGACCGCTTTTCCGCCACCTAGGTTCAAACCTGTAATGGCCGACTTGTATGTCATCCCACGCGAAAGGCGCAAAACGTCATTGAGCGCTTCCCATTCGTTGGAATAGTTCCACATCCTGGTTCCGCCCAAAGACGGTCCCAAAACCGTATTGTGTATGCCGATTATTGCTTTTAAACCAGTATCTTTGTCGTTGCAAAAAACCACCTGTTCATGGTCGTCGAAGGACGCTTGCCCGAAGACCGGATCCATTTTCAGAAGTTCTTTTGCGGTAGTGGTTTCTGTAGTCATATTTTGAGATTTATGTGCTCGTTGCAAAGGTGCAAAATTACGAGATTATTCAATTTATTCGTGCAAAGTTACCATTAATTCACGATTTGTACTGACTGAGCATCTTGCATTAAGCATTCCTCAAAAATGAAATTCGTAAGAAACGCGCACACATCCTGAAATTAAGTTGGCCGCCCGTCAAAACCAATGAAAGAATTACAGTATTTAAACAAATATTTCGTCAAATATAAATATCATTTCCTGCTCGGAATCATCTTTACCGTGGCAGCCCAGATATTTTCCCTTTTTACGCCAAAACTGATCAGCCAGTCGTTTAGCGCAATCGAAAAACATGTGGCCGATGGTGGAAATGAGCAAATCATCCGCGGCCAGCTGCTTGAAAACATTTTGCTGATCATCGGCACGACGCTGATTGCGGGAATCCTTACCTTCTTGATGCGCCAGACGCTGATCGTGATGTCTCGCCACATCGAATTCGACCTGAAGAACGAAGTTTTCCGGCAGTACGAAAATCTTTCTCAAAGCTTTTATAAAAAGAACCGGACGGGCGATCTGATGAACCGCATCAGCGAAGATGTCGGAAAGGTGCGCATGTATGTCGGTCCGGCGGTGATGTATACGATCAACACCTTTATCCGTTTTGCGATCGTCATCATATATATGTACGACGTTTCGCCGAAGCTGACGCTGTATGCCTTGCTTCCGCTGCCACTCCTGTCCTACGCGATATTCAGGCTCAGCACGGAAATCAACAAACGCAGCACGCGGTTCCAGCAGTATCTTTCCAAAGTGTCGAGTTTTTCCCAGGAAGTTTTTTCGGGAATCCGTGTGATCAAAGCGTATTCATTGGAATCCCCGTATCAGAAGGATATGAATGACCTCTCGCATGAAAGCAAGGACAAAAGCATGAGCCTGGCACGGGTCCAATCGCTGTTCGGACCATTGATGATCGCGCTTATCGGTGTCAGCAACCTCGTTGTGATCTACGTTGGCGGGATGATGTACATCAACAACAGCATTGAGATCAGCAACATTGGTATTATAGCCGAATTCATCCTTTATATCAACATGCTTACCTGGCCTGTCGCATCGCTCGGCTGGGTTTCTTCGATGGTCCAGGAGGCAGAAGCATCACAGAAACGAATCAATGAATTTTTAAAGATTCCGCCCGATATCAAGAATAATGAGCAGGCCGAAACTGACATCGACGGCGATATTACATTCAAAAATGTATCATTTACGTACGACGATACAAAGATTACTGCGTTAAAGGACATTTCGTTCCATGTCGGCAAAGGCGAAACGCTCGCGATATTGGGAAAAACCGGGTCGGGAAAATCAACAATCCTCTCGCTGATCAGCCGCTTATACGATACGAGTTCGGGATCGATAACGATTGACGGAAAACCGATCGCCGATGTCAACCTGTACAGTTTGCGTAGCAGCATCGGGATCGTTCCGCAGGATGCTTTCCTCTTTTCGGATACGATAAAGAACAACATCCGCTTTGGAAAGGAAGATGCCGGTGACGAAGAGGTTGTTGCAGCCGCCAAAAATGCCGCCGTACACAACAACATTGCAGCGTTCAACCTTCAATACGAAACGATTTTGGGAGAACGCGGTATTACGCTTTCAGGCGGACAAAAACAACGGGTTTCGATCGCGCGTGCGATTATTAAGGATCCGCAGATATTGCTTCTTGACGATTGCCTTTCCGCGGTGGATACCGAAACTGAAGAGGAGATTTTGAATAATCTGCTGACCATCACGAAGGACAAAACGACGATCATTGTCAGCCATCGCGTCTCGTCGGCCAAGAATGCTGATAAAATCCTCATTTTAGAAGATGGGCGAATCATCCAGCAGGGCACGCA
>CBDUBP010000078.1:0-10118 GCA_965365415.1 uncultured bacterium
GTTAAAAAGCGGCTATCGCGGATACTCCATAATGAATAATGTACGCGTGGCGATCACTAATTACGATGGCGACCGGCCATACACAAAGCTCGCCGACCACAGGAAGCAATTTCCAAAAAATTATTCTTCGAAAAGAAAGCCGCCTAAAGTCCTTCCAAACGATAGTAAAGTCGCGTTCAATTAATTAACTACAAGTAACCAAATCTGTGAGAAAGCCATTCAAACGAATGGCTTTTTTATGTTACCTTTGCACCGTTTTAGGAAATTTAGCGTCACTTATTTCTTACATATGCAATCGTAAACGTGTATTTCGTCGATTTTTTTTGCTTTTTATCGATGTTTGTAACAAGTAAGATTATACCTTTACACCGACGTTAGTATCAACTAAAGCATTGATTATGAAAAAATTGATTTATCTGACTGTCGGAATTTTGCTGCTGAACTGCAATGTTTTACTTGCGCAGCAGGAAAGCCCAAAGAAATACGATCCAAAATTCAACTCGTCGACAAACTGTCATACACGTTATTTCTACTATCCAAACCTTGAAGCCTATTTTGATACAAAGCTCAACCTTTATATCTATAGCGACAAAGGTGAATGGAAGACCGCACCCGAGATTCCAAGTGGATACAGAGGATATTCGTTAAACAACCGCATCAATGTCCCGATCACGGACTATGATGAAGATAACATCCTGCAATTCGTTTCGACGCACAAGAAAAAATATCCGTATGTAAGCGGACATCGACGGCCTGCAACGGTTTTGGTGACCGACTGATCTTTTCAAATTTCTGCTGTATATTTGGGGCTCTTGCTCTAATCCAACTAAAATGCGGCAGTTCTCATCGGCGACCTATTTGCTTTTCGCACTTATTTCATTAAACCTCAGTGCGCAACCTGCGAAGCCAAATGCGGTCGATATCTATCAGCAGATCGAAAAACTCAATTTTCTCGGCTCGGTCATGTATATCGCAGCGCACCCTGATGACGAAAACACTAGGCTGATTTCATATTTCTCGAACCATGTCAATGCACGTACGTCTTATCTTTCGCTGACACGTGGCGATGGCGGTCAAAACCTTATCGGTCCTGAACTGCGGGAAATGCTTGGGGTCATTCGAACACAGGAACTCATTGGCGCTCGGAAAATCGATGGCGGCGAGCAGTTTTTTACGCGGGCGAACGATTTCGGGTACTCCAAAAATCCAGATGAAACTTTGAACATCTGGAACAAGGACCAAGTACGGCCCGCCATGGTATTGCCGATCCGCCGATTCCGTCCCGATATCATCATCAACCGGTTCGACAGCCGTACGCCGGGAAGCACTCATGGTCATCATACGGCATCAGCAATGCTGAGCCTCGAAGCTTCCGATCTTGCAGGTAATCCTGAAAAATATTCTGACCAGCTGGCTAATGTAAAAACGTGGTCCCCAAAAAGAAACTTCTTCAATACATCCTGGTGGTTCTATGGCAGCCGTGAGAAATTCGAAAAAGCCGACAAATCCAAACTTTACAACGTTGAAACAGGTGTTTATTTTCCGTCGTTTGGCAAATCGAATCAGGAAATTGCCGCCTTAAGCCGCAGCAGTCACCGTTCCCAAGGCTTTGGCACGACGGGAACCCGTGGCGGCGAGACCGAGTTTATCGAGTTGGTTCGTGGTGATGCGCCATCCGACAGAAAAAATCTCTTTGACGGAATTGACACATCGTGGAGCCGCGTCAGGGGCGGAAAAGAAATTGGCGATAAAATTTCCCTGATCCTACGCGAGTATGATTTTAAGAATCCATCACAATCGGTAAATGAATTACTTACCGTCTATCGCATGATCCAAAAATTGGAGGACAAGCATTGGAAGACGATTAAATCGGCTGCCGTACGCGATATCATTGCGGCCGCATGCGGATTGTATCTTGAAGCGGTTGCCCAAACTCCGGATGCCACGCCCGGGAGCAAAATTACGGTTTCAACGGAAGCCATCAATCGTAGTAATATCAAAATGACATTGGAATCGGTGGAGACCTTTCCGCGTTCAGAAAACTATGTGGAAAAAGCTGATTTGGCATACAATCTTGCCGAAAACGACAGCTTTGAAATCGTGCTGCCCGAAACTTTGAATTACTCCGAACCGTACTGGCTTCGGCAAAAAAGCGATAACGGAATGTACCGTGTTGACGATGTTTCATTGATTGGCACTCCTGAAAACCGACGTGATGTAAAAGCTGTATTCAATATTCGCATCGATGACGTAATCCTTTCGTTTGAGCGACACGTCGTTTACAAATATAACGATGATGCCAAAGGCGAAATGTACGAGCCATTCGATATCGTGCCCGATGTGTCGTTAAGCTTCGCGGATCGGGTGACGGTTTTTACCCAGTCGAAACGATCAAAAAAAATCAGTGTTCGTGTACGTTCGGCAAAAGAATCAGTTAGCGGCACACTGAAACTCGAGATTCCATCGGAATGGAAATCAATGCCCGCATCAATTCCGTTTTCCATCCAGCGTAAAGGCGAAGAACAGACATTCGAATTTGAAGTGACTGCTCCATCGGGCGTTTCAGAAGCCACGGTAAAAGTTCTTGCACAGATTGGCAATCGCACATTCGACAAGGAGAAAGTCGAAATTCGTTACGATCACATCCCAAAGCAATTGGTCCTTCTTCCGGCCGAAGCGCGATTCCTCAAACCTGACCTTCGAATCCGCGATGAAAATATCGCGTACATCATGGGTGCAGGCGATGAAGTCGACAAAGCGATCATTCAGATGGGATATCCATTGATCCATTTACAACCTGAGCAGATCACAAAGGAGAAACTGGCGGAATTCGATGTTGTCGTTTGTGGTGTCAGAACATATAATAAAGTTTCCGAAATGGCTGTAAAACAGCCATTGCTGCTGGATTTTGTCAGCAACGGAAAGACATTGATCGTGCAATATAATACGCTCGACGAGCTGACATCGAAAGACCTGTCACCGTATTCGCTAAAAATTTCGCGTGATCGCGTTACGGATGAAAATGCGGAAGTCCGCTTTCTTGCTCCGAATCACAAGATCCTGAACTCACCAAACAAGATTACATCGAAGGATTTCGAGGGATGGAAACAGGAGATCGGTTTATATTTCCCAAATCAGTGGGATCCTGCCTTCACTCCTATCCTTTCGGCCAACGATAAAGGTGAAGATCCAAAAAACGGCGCGCTGCTCGTCGCCAAATACGGAAAAGGGCATTACATTTACACGGGGCTGAGCTTTTTCCGCCAGCTTCCTGAAGGCGTGACCGGCGCTTTCCGACTCCTCGCAAATATGATTTCAATCGGCAACTGATGAAAAACTGGAAGAAAAGCTATACCTGGGTTTTAGTCGCGAATGCAATCTACATTCTTGTGTTCTGTTTTCTAATGCAATTATTCTCGTAAGATGCATCAAATCGACTGGATCATACTATCGGCCACGCTCCTTTTTATCGTCGTTTACGGCGTCTGGAAAACCAAAGGAAGCAAGAATGTAGAAGATTATATTCTGAATAACAATGAAACGCCGTGGTATATCGTCGGGCTTTCGGTCATGGCTACGCAGGCGAGCGCGATCACTTTTCTATCAACACCAGGCCAGGCCTATCATGACGGAATGGGATTCGTGCAGTTTTATTTCGGACTACCGATCGCAATGGTCGTCATCAGCATTACTTTCATACCGCTCTATCACAGACTAAAGGTCTTTACGGCGTACGAATACCTTGAGCAGCGATTCGACCTGAAAACGCGCTCGCTCGCAGCCGTGCTTTTTTTATTTCAACGCGGACTGGGAACCGGCCTTACGATTTATGCACCGTCGATCGTGCTGTCGTCGCTTTTAGGATGGGATCTGACGCTGCTCAATATCGTTATCGGAATCCTTGTCATCATTTACACCTTTTCGGGTGGAACAAAAGCGGTCAATGTTACGCAGCAACAGCAGATGTTCGTGATCATGCTCGGGATGTTCATTACCTTTTTCCTGATATTGCATTATCTGCCGAACGATATGACTTTTTCGAATGCGATGCATATCGCCGGAGCAAACAATAAAATGAATGTCGTCGATTTTTCGATCGATCCCGAGGAACGATACACATTCTGGAGCGGAATCACGGGCGGATTCTTCCTTGCGCTGTCGTATTTTGGAACTGATCAATCGCAGGTCGGACGTTATCTCTCCGGCAAATCGATCCGTGAAAGCCAGATGGGTTTGATTATGAACGGTTTTCTGAAAGTCCCGATGCAATTCTTCATTTTGCTTACCGGCGTGATGGTTTTTGTATTCTTCCAGTTCAATTATGTCCCTCTCAACTTCAACCCGAACAATAAAACGGCGATAGAAAATTCACCCTATAAAAAGCAGTATCATGAATTAGAGCACCAGCTCGAAGCGCTTTCGGAAGAGAAGAAGGAATTCAACCTGCTGTACATCGATCACCTAAATCAGAATTACGACAATCCAATCCTTCGCAAAAAACTGATCGCACTTTCCGGCCAGGAAAAAGACCTTCGCGACCAAGCCAAGGAACTGATCAAAAAGGCCGATGCGAAAGCCGAACTCAACGACAAAGATTATGTCTTCCTGCATTTTATCCTGAATTACCTGCCTCAGGGATTGATCGGGCTCCTGCTTGCGGTAATGCTTTCGGCTGCGATGTCGTCATCGGCGTCAGGACTCAACGCGCTTGCGTCGACAACGGCGATCGACATTTATAAGCGAAACGTCAAAGACGACAAATCCGAAAAACATTTCGTTAATGCGACCAAATTCTTTACGCTCGTATGGGGAGTTATCGCGATCCTGTTTGCGTGTGTCGGAACATTGTTTGAAAACCTCATCCAGCTCGTCAACATCGTCGGTTCTATCTTTTATGGAACTGTACTCGGGATTTTCCTTGTCGGATTTTATGTCAAGTATGTCAAAGCCAGGGCAATTTTCTGGAGTGCCGTCATTACGCAATTGACGATCTTTTACATCTATTTCCTTGAAGTTGTAGGCTTCTTATGGCTGAATTTCATCGGTGCGATGCTTGCGATCATTCTTTCGATACTATTGCAGGCGACGATCTTTCGGATAAAACCTTCGTCGACAGCATAAAAAAAACGCCCCGAAGGACGTTTCTCGATTTTTTTGCCAGCTTATCTTTTGCTCCAATCGCGGATGCTTTCTTCGTTCATTTTGACATAGTCCGCATTCTTGGCAGCTTGTGCCGCAGCCAGTGATATTTTTGCCGTTTCAACAGCACCTTTTTTATCGCCAAGTTTCGCCTGGATCAGTGATTTTTGACGGCTATACCAGAAAGGCTTGTCTTTGTTCAGCTCAAGTGCTTTGTTGATGTAGGTCAGCGCTTTGTTCATATCGCCATTCGACTGGTAATAATATTGTGCAGCCGAAAAGTAATCGCCGCCGGTCGGGCCTGACAATGCTTTTTCGATGTTGGCCATCGCCGTTTTTTCGGTCGGTACATTAAACCGAATCGGAATCAGTGTACGCTCCCACGAGATTTCAAGATTCGCAAAATTATTGTCGAGGTTGTTGATGTTTATTGTAAACGATTCGACAGGCCTGCTCAATGACTCAGGTTTTACCAATGTACGAAGCGCAACATTCGCATCGCTCCAATTCTCAGGAACGCCCCAATTATCGGTTGTGGAATAAAAGAAAACGTCCCAGCTTTCTGCTTTTGGCGTAGTGAAGATCGCATATTTTCCTTTCTTGAGGGTTTTTCCGTCAATAGTGACGTCCTCGCTAAATGAAATCATGCTGTTTTGATTTGCGCCGGTCCGCCACATTTTTCCAAATGGTACAAGATCGCCGAAAATTGTGCGCCCTTTCATGCTTGGGCGCGAATATTCGATGACCACGTCGGTCAATCCAACTGTTTGCGTGACCGTGCATTTCGGGCTCGGCTGCGGCGTGCGAACCTGAGCATTAGTGGCTGAAAGCGCCACCGTGAATGCAACGATCGTAAGTATTTTTTTCATGGTTAAAAAAGTTAAGTGAGCATCAAATTTACGATGATGCGGCTTTTTATGCAATTAAAACCAAGGAAAAGACCATACATTTTACCTGACGAAACTTATCTTTATAATGCTATCCGTGATTTATGATATTATTCTGGTTCAGACGCGATCTCAGACTCTCCCACAACACGGCGCTGCACGAGGCCATGCGGTCCGGCCAGCAGATTCTTCCCGTTTTCATTTTCGATACGGATATTCTCAGTGAACTTCCAGCTGATGATGCGCGGGTTACTTGCATTCATCAAAGTGTTGAATCAATCAATGAACAGCTTAAAGATCGTGGTTCGTCATTAGCTGCATTTCACGGAAAGCCAAAAGAAATTTTTGAATATATTATTTGCAATGAAAAGATTACGGCAGTTTATGCAAACGACGACTATGAACCGTACGCCATCAATCGCGACAGTGAAATTGCCGAGTTACTGCATCAGCATCAAATTGGATTCAAGCGCTACAAGGATCACGTCATTTATGAAAAATCGGAAATCCTGAAAAACGACGGTTCTCCTTATGTAGTCTTTACGCCATATTCCAAAAAATGGCTTGAAAAATATCATTCGGAAAGACCAAAAAGTTTGAATTCCGAAGATGCCGATTTTGTAAAGCATCGGTATCCATTCTTGAGCCTGCCTGAAATTGGCTTTAGGTCGTCGGCGATAAAAGTCCCGGCATTCATAACTCCAGCCGACTACAAGCTGACGCGCGATTATCCGTCGATCAGCACAACGCGGCTTGGACCTCATTTGCGATTTGGAACCGTGAGCATCCGGGAAGTTGCTGAAAATGCATTGCAAAATGATGCGGCATTGCTCCGGGAATTGATCTGGCGCGATTTCTTCATTCAGATCTTATGGCATTTTCCGCATACCGCGACTTTGAGTTTCAAAAAAGAGTACGATAAGATTCCGTGGCGGCAAAATGAAGCGGATTTCAAACGTTGGTGCGACGGAACGACAGGCTATCCGATCGTCGATGCCGGGATGCGCGAATTGAATTCAACAGGATTCATGCACAATCGCGTGCGGATGATCGTCGCCGGTTTTCTCTGCAAGCACCTTTTGATCGACTGGCGCCGGGGCGAAGCGTATTTTGCTTCAAAATTGATCGATTATGAACTGGCGAGCAATGTAGGCAATTGGCAATGGGCGGCCGGAAGTGGTGTTGATGCGGCGCCCTATTTCAGGATCTTTAATCCGATAACTCAGGCGCTGAAATTCGACCGCCATTCGGAATACATCCGGAAATGGGTCCCCGAACTTGGCACCGACGAATATCCACAGCCGATGATCGAACATAAGGAGGCCCGTGAACGCGCGCTACAGGTTTATGCGAATGCACTTCGACGTTGATTACGGATTGATATTCCGGATCTTTTCGAAATTCAATTCATTGAAATGGCTGATGACCTGATCGGCAATCGATAAATCCTGAAGTTTTGAATTCTGGCTTTTATAACCTATGCAATAAATCCCTGCGGCTTTTGCGCCTTTTATTCCATTTGTGGAATCTTCGATGACGATGCAGCTCTTTTTATCAGAACCTGAAAGTTCGACCGCCTTAAGAAAAATAGCCGGATCGGGTTTCGATTTTGGAAAATCCTCTCCCGAGACAATATGCGTAAAATACTGATGAAGATCAAACCGGTTGAAAATCCGTTTGATCGTGACATGTGCCGACGATGAAGCCAAAATCAGCTGCATTTCGTTGGAATGAAGGTCTTTGATCAATTCTTCGACGCCGTTGAGCAAATATAAATCAACCTTCGAATCGAAGAGGTCATTAAAGAGATTGCGTTTGACCAGTACCAAATCGTCGACTTCATCAGGAAGATTAAATTTCTCTTTCAGTTTTTGATAGATGTTGCGCGTCGAGTTTCCGGTAAAAGTCGAATATAATTCGTCATCGACCTCAATGCCAAGGTCGCGAAAATGTTTCATGTACGCATCGTAATGAACGGGCTCGGTATCGACGATCACGCCATCCATGTCGAATATGACCGTATCAATCATTTGCCTCGCTTTTTTTAGTCAGATATTTAATGACAGTCTCCGCACAATAAAGCCCGAAAAGCCCGGGCATGTAACTGCTTGTTCCGTAAAACGATTTTTTGAAGTTCTTTCCGTCGGTCATCTGCAGGCTTTCTTCGTCCTGGATCTCGGACGAGTAAACGACTTTCACGCCTTTGTCAATTTTTTCTTTCTTAAGCCGTTTTTTGATCGCTTTTGCGAAGTAGCAGTTTTTGGTATTGCTGATATCCGCAACCTGGACTTTGGATGCGTCGATCTTCCCGCCCGCACCCATCGCGCTGACGATCTTGATCTTTTTGCGTTTCGATGCGATGATCAGATTGAGTTTCGGGGTGATGCTGTCGATGCAGTCGACGACAAAATCAAACTCATCGCTGACAATTTCAAATGCGCGTTCGGGCGACAGGAATTCCTTGAGGCGCGTGAGCTGCAATTCGGGATTGATATCCATTAGCCTGTCGCCTACGACATCGATCTTTGGCAAACCTACAGTTGAATGCAAAGCCGGCAACTGCCTATTGATGTTTGTAATATCTACAACATCGCCGTCGACGATCGTCATTTTTCCAATTCCTGCACGGACAAGAAATTCAGCAGCAAACGAGCCGACACCGCCGAGTCCGATTATCAAAATGTTCGCATTCGCCAGTTTGTCCATTCCTTCTTTTTTGAAGAGCAGTTCGGCTCTTACCGTCCATTGGGCCATTTGAAAGATTTAAGATTTAAGATTTGAGATTTGAGATTGTGGTCCAGCGTTTTAAGGCTGATTATTCATTATTTATTCCGCTGCGCACCATACAGTTCGGCTGCGCCTCGGGTCATTATTCACCATTCATTATTCAATATTCATTATTCAATATTCATTATTCAATATTCATTATTCAATATTCATTATTCACTATTCATTATTCAATATTCATTATTCACCATTCATTATTCATTATTCAATTATTCACTATTTCATTATTTACTATTCACTATTTCATTATTCAATATTCAATATTCATTACTTTTTATTCATTATTCATTGCTCCTGACTTCCACGCCAAATACATTCCTTACATTATCATTTATGATTTTTCCGATCTCCTCCACGGTCAATCCGAGATAGGCCGCCGCTTTCGCGTAGACCTCTTTTATATCTTCCTGGATCGTATCCGTTTCAAGAAATAACCGGTCATGTGGAATGGATTGAAATACCATTTCAAGTTCGGGATTACGCAGCAGGTATTTTCCAAATGACAGATAAAAACCGTTTTCCAGCAGCTGTTTGGCGGTTTCGATATTTTTCGAGAATCCGTGGATGATCAACGGAACATCGATCTTTCGCTCGTTTTTGATCCCGATCACTTCCTGAAATGCCGCCACGCAGTGTAAGATCACCGGCTTTCGGTATTTCATTGCCAAATCGAGCTGGAGTTCGAAGACGTTCCGTTGTTTGTTTAAAGGCATCTCAATGCGTTTGTCGATTCCGCACTCGCCTATTGCCAGACATTTTTCGTTCGTCACGGCTTTTTCTACGATAGCCAACTCGGAATATAGTTCAACTTCATGAATACGCCACGGATGGATTCCGATGCTGAAATATTCTTCCGCATCCGAATATTCTTCGGGATAACGGTTGAGCAGCGAAATGACATCAGGATCTGAAGACCTGGAATGCGTATGCAGGTTAAAGTAATTCATCACCGCAAAATTAGTCAATAGCGCATTATTATTTGTATCGATCATTTTCTTAAATATTACATCACTTCATACCTTTGCAATCCTAAACTACGTGATGATCAAGCAGGGAGCCATTCGGTATGTCAATAATTTCAAGGGTTTCTCACGCGAAATCTGGATTCTTGCCATCATTACGTTCATCAACCGTGCGGGAACGATGGTTTTGCCCTTCCTCTCGAAATATCTTAAGGAGGATCTGCATTTTACTTATAGTGAGGTCGGCTGGATCATGGTCAGTTTCGGGATCGGATCGATGGCAGGCTCATGGCTCGGCGGAAAGCTGTCGGCCGCGCTGGCCGCCTACTACATCGACTGGAAG
>CBDUBP010000079.1:0-10075 GCA_965365415.1 uncultured bacterium
CAGCTTTTGCGTGGATGTTGACGATCGAAACCGGCACCAGTGTATTTCCGGCAATCAGGTTCACGTTGTAAAGCGCAGGATAACGGCCGCTCGACCAATTATAATAATATGAATTACCTTGCGCCGGACTACCGCTGCTCAATTCGAATGAACTTGCAAATTGGACTTTCGATCTTTTGTAAATGATGCCCTGCCTTTGATTGCAGTCACCCGTATCCGAGGGTACGATGGTTCCGCCCCAATCTTCGACGCCTAAAAGACTTACAAGCGTTTCGATCGTAGGTGCCAACGCGGTATTCGAAACTTCCTGCAGGCAATAGATGTCGGAATTCATCAACTCCATCGCCGAAGCCACATTACTCAGCTGCAGCGTCTCGTTATCAGGTCCAAAGAATGCACATCCGAGCCATTCGGTATTCCAGTTCGTGACCTTAAATACGACCTCCGAACCGGGAACTGAAGTAAGATCACCGGTTACTTTAATATTTTTGATCTCCCACGTTGCACTCTGTGTTGCGCTGCTGATATAACGAAATGCAATCCGTGACGACTCAGATTTTACGGCGTCGGGAATCACAAGTTCCCCTGATGAAACGTATTGCCATGCCGCGGGAAGTGTCATGTTGATCCCTTCAAGCTCGATCCAATCCGTTGTCAAAGGATCGCCTGTATAATCTGCGGTTGCAAAAGCTTTATACCAGCCTTCGGTCACGCCGACATTGATCACAGCCTGATTACCTCTCGTGTGGTCGAAAGTAAGCTTCACATTCTCGGCATCTGAAAGATTCATGACCGGACTGATCAGCCAATCCTCATTTTCATGGCTTTGACCACCCGCAAAACCGCTGCAAACCGCACCATATATTGGGCTGTGATACCAATTTTGGACACCTGTTACATTCACCGGAGTAAAAGTGCCGAAACTCTGCGGCGTAAGCATCGACTGATGGATAATAGTAGTTTGCGCCTGAAGCAGTGTGAATGAAAGGCTGATGATCAGCGTAAGGAATCGGGAGAACTTTTGCATAAAGGGGATGATTTTGTTTGGCTTTCGCCGCAGCAAACTTAAAACAAATTAAGATTCTCGCATTCTTTTGTCAGCAGGAAATCACGGCTTTGCGTGTTCACGCTAAAATTCATAATTAGAGAGACGGGGGCCAATTGCAGTTGAAGATTCAATTCATGTCGCAAAAAAAAACAGCCATTCCCCGAACCGATATGATTTCAATATGGAAACGATTGATTCGCGTTTGAAAGGAGATATTTTGGAAAGTGTTCTTAATGGAAAAACTGCTCGATTGAATTCAAACAAGCATACCAAACTCATTTTATGACCAGATGCGGGGAACAAATGAAAACATTCGAAACTTACTTATTTACAATAAGTTGCAAAAAGCAAGACATAAATTTTATCTTTATTAAAAACTTCAATCATGAAAACATTGAAAAAATTAATATTTGTATTGATTTTGGCGTGTCTATATTCGTGTTCATCCGATACACCACGTGAATCAGTTCCCTACTTTAGGTTTACCGAAAGCGATCGACAAAAGATTATCAATCATGATTATCAGCAAGGCCAGACAATCACATACAAAAATCAGGATGGCGTTTTTCTTCATTTTGAAATTCTTGAAGTCGCAGATGATAAAGTCAACCAATATTCACCCTCGACTTTTTCCGGTGGAGGCGGCCTGCTCGAATCATCATATGACCGCAAAGCCATTCGTTTTTCCGTTTCAGAAAATGACGGAATTACCGAAGGAGAACAAGGCACTTACCTATTTACCAAGAAAAATGACCAATTGACAATTGCCTTTAATTTACCGATGTGGAATTTGACAAATGCTATAATGGCTGAGGAGCAATATGTCACTAATATTGTGATCGATCTGAGTGCTTATTCGATTGGGCAGCGCACGGTCGACGGCCATCTTTTCTCAAAAGTATTGACGATAAACTCGGCCACCGAAAATGTGCCTGTCAATGCTGTTGGCGCGCTTCCGAACAATGTGCACAAGATATTTTACGATCTGGAATTCGGCATCATCGAATTTCATGATTTGGACGGGAATACATGGACGGTGCAATATCCTGACTGAGTCTTCGACAGATTTTCATGGAATTACACGAGGTAATTTCAATTGGGACCTTGCACTTTAATTGTGATTGATTAGATTTACAGCCGGCCAATATCAAAAAAATATAATCGAACTTGAAGAAAACCGAACTTATTCTGCTGATCTCCATCATGCTGGGATTCGTCCTGAAATCATTTGAAGTTCCCGGCGGGCTGGCGTTAATGATCTTTTCTTTCTGTATCCTGAGCATCATGTATTTTTATTTCGGTTTCGCGTTTTTTAACGGAATCCGCATGCGAAACATTTTCAGCGCGCAGAGTTATGCGGGTCTGACAACCAATAAAATCGTCGGAGCAATTGCGGTCGGATTGTCGTTGTCGGCAACAATAATCGGCATCATGTTCAAAGTAATGCACTGGCCGGGCGCGCTGGTGATCATATACATTGGGATGGCTCCATTGATCGTGATTGCGATTATCAGTGCTGTGAAGTATTCCATTTACGCATCGGATTATTATGCGCGGATCCTTAACCGATGCGTTATTGTTGTGGCGGGCGCCATTTTGCTCATTACCATTAAGGCTACGCAAAATCCTGAAATCGAATCACACGAGAACGCACCTAAACGTATTTATGATTCTATTCCCAACTATGCGGGAATCTTCAGGGTTTCGAGGAATCAGCCTCTCGGTTTTTACGGGATATATTTTGAAACCTGATATTTTTATGCAAATAAACCATACTATCTCAAAAAAAAAGGGCAACTGTTTAATCGCGTTGCCCTTTTCTGAATAATCTACTCTGGCCAATCCAAGTACTTATTGTTTAACCAATTTGTGTGTGATCGTTCCATTTTGTGTCGCGATCTTGAGAAGATACACGCCATTGTTCAAAGAACTCAAATCAATGTTCTCATTGGTTGTGCTGTCGACCGATTTTTTCAAAATCTTCTTTCCAACCATATCATATACTGACAGCTCCGTCATCTGATGGCTGCTGATGATCTGCACATTGTTCTTAAATGGATTCGGGAATACCTGATACTCCGTGGCAATTTCATTTGGCGTACTTAGAGTGATTTCAGTTCCTTTAAGTGTGATGTTATCGAACCTGTTGTTCCCCGATTCTGCGCTTGTGTTGCCTTCAAACGTAATCTGAATCTTGAAATTCGGATTATTATTTACTGCTGTAATGGCCGTAAAATCAAGTTCGACCATAGTGAAATCGCCGGTTATATTGAATGCAGTCTGGCTTAATCCTTCCTGGGTAAAGGTAATTCCTCCGTCGACGCTGTACGCGAGATGATTCATCAGCTGGCCCTGGTCGGTACGATGAACGGCGTAAGCGAACTTGATATCCTTGTATCCTGTAGTCGGCAGATCAAAAACAAGGGTTCGCCCGTCTGATGGATTCCGTACACGCGCGCATTTTCCTGCCAGCTCATTCATGTGAAGATTGAGTATCGAACCGGCATCACTTGCATCGATATCGTTTGAACCGCTGCCCGTATAAGTCATCACGGGTTCCGCGCCAAGGATATGCGTATAGTCGGCTGCGACAACTTCAACATCTGCAGGCGAGAGCGAATTGAAATGCCAATAATGGATGACCTCATCGCCAATGATCACCACGTCTTTAAAGTGGGCGGTGACCGACGTCGCCTGTGCGATCTGAAGAATGATGTCAGGTGTTACAGCGTTCGGAACGATCACGGCACCATCAACAACCCAATGGTCAAATATATAGCCCGGGTTCGGCGCGCCGTGAAGCAGCGTTTCAATGTTCCCGAAAATTTGAGCAGTATATGGATAATTTTGAATCCATTCGGAATTCATCCTGATCTTCCCCGAATTGGGTGGAACGACCTGGAAAGTAGTCGCATACGGACCAGTTACTTCGTAGCATTCGGTCAAACCGGTGCTGATCGTTTGTGAGCATCTTGTAAGCAGGAAATTCTTTGCTGCCTGGACGTTCGCTTCCCATGCGGCAACACTTCCACCCCAACGCTGTACCTGCCGTGGCATTTCAGGAGCAATGACGGCAACGATGCTGTCGAAAACTGCCGTGACCTGTTCACATGAGAAATGGGTGTTGAGCAAATCGGCATATCGGGTAATATATCTTTGGCGTACAATCGGGCTTTCTTCGATCAGCTTTCCGATGGTCTGTGCATGGCCTTCTCCGACTGTAAGCTCTTCAACCTGACACGGATCAGCATTAGCCGATGTATCGGGAATTCCCGTATAATTTACGTAATGTCCAAGTACGCCGTCGGTATCCCAAAGCGCATAACGCCATTTGAGTGCGCCGCCTTCAGGATCGAGTCCGCGCCACCACGATGTATTCCAGTTTAACCAGTCGCGGTTGACCATATATGAGTTGATGACAAAATAATCGATAAGGCTGTCGATGTTGAGCTGGCTGTCGACATAATTATAATTTGCTTCAAGTGACATGTCATTATTCTGCACAAAATCAAGAAGATCATCCCATGCATCAAGTGCCGGCTGGTTTCCAAATTCAGCTTCGGTCCCGCCCCATGTTTTTATGTATTGGATATAATTATCGCTGTCACGATACTCATAATCCTGCCCATAATAAAACTCGGTATATTGATTGTCATCGACCTTTTCACGGATATCATATATTCCCCAATATTGCCCATTGACGAAAAGATTGACAAAAGTGGCGCTTCTTTCATCCAATTCCAGATCCGACAATTGCGACAATGTCTGCACGAATACATCACGGCAGTGCATTCCGCCGCTTTGGTGCGGATAGTTGTCGCTTCCCGCTGCTTTCATGATCAGCCTCCTGAAATTCGACCGGTCGGTATTGCTAAAGAACTGATGCTGGAGACGTCGTTTATAACCATGGTCGTCGCGAGACACAAAGTCGATTCCGCGCTGGTCGTATGCCCATGAGTCGTTGCCATGCGCATCAAAATCTCCCATGTTTTCGTCGATGAACGTCCCGTCAGTTTCGAAATACTCCACATAACCCGTAGGTATCAGTCCTGCATTGCCGTTCAATAGCTGCATCAGGTCGGGATCTCCGGATAACGAAAAGACAGGAAGCGTCGAGTTTTCGTTGATAAAATAGGTATTGGTCTCAATGAATCCCGGAATTATTTCAGCCGATGTACTAAAGCATCTTGCCCGTACAACTGTGGATTGTGTGATTGAAATCGGTGCCGTATAAAGTGGCGACGCGATTGTCGGTGTTGAACCGTTGATGGTATACCGGATCTGTTCGCTCGTGCCGTTTGTTGATAGTGCTACGGAAATCGCGCCTGGATATCTTCCGGGTGCCATGCTGAATATCGGCTTGGTTGTGTAATTGGCAAAACCGTTTGCATTCGCCTGGCCGGGTGTCGGTGTTGGAAACACTTTCCAGGTCGAGGCACCATCCGATGTACGGCCGTATGAATGGTTTGTTTGTGTGACGAACATTTCGAGGGATTCAAGGATATTGCCACCTGGATCTGCAAGGACAATTTCGTCGGCATCCGTTTGCGTGAGGTCAAAGCTTGCGTGGAAAGTTGTGCCGGAAGAAATATTCCTGCTCGAACAATATACCAAGACGCGGCTGTTCGGCGGAATGATGCCACTCGCAATCCACCATTTGGTGGGGTTGTTAATGTTATTGCTAAGATGGTATCCTGCTAAATTGAAATAAGTGTCCGGACTCGAGTTATATAATTCGATCCAGTCCTCATTCCGTCCGAAACCATCATTGAAATTGCGATTCGAGGCCGAATATTCATTGATCACCAACGGCCCGTCGCCGAATTCGATCGTTCCATAAGTCACGGCAATTTCACGCCTGTTGACAAAATTGAATGCTGCATCGCAGCCGCTTCCACCCCATGTCCGGGAAATGTTGAAAACATAGTTGATCTGCCCGGGCGAAACGATGTTGCCAATCGGACTGTTCGTAAAGTTATAAGTGTATAATCCGGACGTTCCGCCTTCCCCATCGGTTATGGGCGTTTGGCCATTCGGACCTGAAACGAAGCTGCGCTGATCGGCGATCCACGCTCCTGATCCGGCAACGGCAATAAAATCATAACTGATCTCGGACGAAAGTACGGTCTCGCCCGCAGGAACGGCCACCTGCAATGTCGATTGCTGATAATTAGGCGAATGACATGAAACGACTACATCGTTATTGGTCACTGTGACCACAGGATCGATGTTTATCGGGAAAACCCTATCCGCCGACCGCAGCCATGAACCATCAATGCTGATCTGAATCTTGTACTTGGTTTCGCTGATTTTGACAAGGTTGTATTTTGCTTCGTAAGGAATCGGACGTCGGGTTCGGGTCGCTTCTTTACTGTCGGAAATGAGTGGCTGCTGAAAAACGATCGCATCCTCGCCTTTGTCGCCCGAAATCACAAGACGGTTCGTATCACCGATGCTGTCTTCTTTGATAGAAAACCCGCGTGGCAACTCAATTTCCTCCTCGACAATCAGGCGGTCAAAGTTCTCAGGCAAGAGTTCGGGACTATTCAGCTGATAACTGTATTTCATGGCCTGATGGTAAAAAGTCAGGCTTTTATCGATATTGTTTGCGACATCCTTTAACAGGATCGCGTTCGTGCCCTGTGATACCACATCCTGTTTATTCAAAATCACATTCCGCACCACTGCATTGCCGCTTCCTATAAATATGAAGTTCGTCTTTTCCTTCAATTTGATCTTTTGATTAGCGACCGTCAAAGTTGTCCGTCTGGAATCGAGCTCAAAAAACGGATCCTGGGCAGGATACTGAAGTTTGTTTCCCAATGCCGACACCTTATAATCTATCGTATGCCACAGACCATCGGCGTTTTGATAGTGTAATGGAGCAGACGACTGTACCGTTGTTTTGGTTTTATTAGTATTGAGAAATGTCCGCGAGTACTTCGTCCTCTCATGAATAAGCTCGTAATCGATTACATTCAAAATAGTTGCGGAATGGGTGGTCTTCCCCAATTCAGGATGCGACTCATACGCGGACGGAATCTGGGCGTAATGATTGGTCGGGTTCTGTGCAAAGCCGCAAAAAGAAAGAAACAAGAAGCAGCTGAGCTGAAAAGTAATTTTTGCCATATGTTATCGGATTAGTTCGAAAATGCATTTCGTCGGTTCTAATATAAGACAATATTTGAATCTAATCCGTAAATATTTAGCATGCAGCAGGATAGATTTAGATTTTGCCGTCAACGTCCAAAATTCAGTGTAAATTCCATCGTCCCTGATTCGCTGATGCGCATTAACGACGTACAATCTTGAATTTCCGGCTGCATGTCGGCAAATGTGATAAATCCGATTTTCATTTTCCGCGTCAGTGGATTAATAAAACATGCAGGTTAATTGCCTAAATTTACTGATTTTCCGTCGATTACTCATCAATTGTCTGCGGCGTAAGAAGTAATTTCGTCCACATTAAATCCAATCAACATGCTTGACCTGATCATTGAATCAAGAACCGCTGCCATCAGTTCAGCTGTAAAAGTTAAACGAATCCTGCCGTTCCGGTTAAAGAGAATGGTCGGGCCTTTCATTTTCATGGATCATGCCGGGCCGATTTCCCAGTTTCCCACGCAGCTTTCAACGCTGGATGTGCTGCCGCATCCGCATATCGGACTTTCCACGGTAAGCTATCTTTTTGGTGGGCAGGTAACGCATCGCGACAGCCTCGGGGTCGAGAAGGTCATCCGTCCGGGAGAAGTCAATTGGATGACCGCCGGCAGCGGAATCTCACATTCTGAGCGATTCGAAGACCCCGCTGCACTTTCCGGAGGACTCGAAATGATCCAAACATGGGTCGCACTGCCCGAGAAAGACGAAGAAGCACCGCCGTCCTTTACGAATTACAAACCTGGAGAACTTCCGGTTTATACTGATCATCGTATCTGGATGCGGTTGATCGCAGGCAACGCTTACGGTTTGACAAATGATGTAAAGACGCATTCCCCATTGTTTTACCTGCATGTTTCCTTGCAGAAAGACGCTAGATTCGGACTCCCGCATGAACATTCGGAACGCGGAATTTATATCGTCAAAGGAAAAATTGAGGTTTCCGGAATCGATTATGCCGAAGGTCTGATGCTTGTCTTTTCAAAAGGTGTCGATCCCGTCATCATCGCCAAAGAAAATACCGTACTGATGCTTTTGGGTGGCGAACCCCTTGGAGAACGTTTCATCTGGTGGAATTTTGTCTCATCACGCAAAGAAAGAATCGAGCAAGCCAAAGAAGATTGGAAACAAGGTCGGATCATATTGCCGCCGAATGACGACAAGGAATTTATAGAATTGCCCGACGATCCGTACAATCCGGGAAGCGCACCGAAACCCGAACCGCTTTCCTGAAAGCATCGTAATTGCTGAATTATTGAAAATGCAGACGTGGCTTTAGTGATGATTATTTTGCCTATCAATCACCTGCTGGCTTTGCAAAGTTTCACATAAAATGTACTTTCGAATTTCGTTTCTTAAATCATTATCATGGCTACAACCAAAACCACCTATACTGAAGTTAATGTTGCGGATTTCATAAACTCATATGTCGACAGTGAACAGAAAAAGGCCGATGCTTTCCGACTGGTCGACCTGATGCGTGAATGGTCGGGATTTGAACCCAAAATGTGGGGCCCGACGATCATTGGCTTCGGAAATTACCATTACAAATATGCAAGCGGGCATGAAGGCGATGCGCCAATAATCGGCTTTTCGCCCCGCAAAGCCGAATTTTCGCTGTACGTATATTCTCCAACAGAAGAAAGTGAAAAACTGCTTGAGAGTTTTGGGAAGTTTAAAATGGGAAAATCGTGCATTTACGTCAAACGGCTTGCGGATATCAATCTTGATGCGCTGGAAAAGATGTGCAGGGAATCCATTGCCTATATTAATGAGCATCATGAGTGCGGATGCCACTCGAAATAAGACTTCTAATCGGGAACATGCTGAAAACAATATCCGGATGCAATGCGTGTCATATGCCTGCATCGGGTGCCCGCCTTTGTCGTTCCTTTGCATCTGACTGTACTTGCTTCGCCGCTCGCCTTTTTGTTAGATACGAGATTCGACCGTTTATCGACCGGCGGACGGCAGATCTTGCATGGCTGCAAACCTAACTCAGCTGCTTTGGAGAAAGTAATTTCTTCGGAAACACTCTTTACCATTCGGCAGGATTCCAAATGATATTTCGCGCCAGACGGGGTTTTGAATATGCTCTGACTACTGACGTTCTGCGCAAATAGCAACAGTAAGATTAATTGGAGGTATCTCATCTGCCATAGTTATGTGGCTAATTTAGAAATAAATACGCAGCATTATACCAAGGTGTTCTCGAAACAGCGGTTCACAATGAAATTTGCACCTTGGAAATCAATCTTGAATCAGGTTTTGAGGCATTAACATACAAACGTGCCAGTACGGCATCTCATTAGGTCGTCGCGATTTCCGATGTTCTTTTGACAGGAAGGAATATCGTATAGCCCACGCCCTTCCCTTTTACGGATTTCGCGACCATGCTTCCTGAATGCTTTTCGACGATCCGCTTGGAATATGCGAGTCCGATGCTGATCCTATTGAACTGTACCGACTTTTGGATGATCTTAAAAACTTTGGATGAATCACCAATCAGGTCAAAGCCATTATCGACATATGTGATCTTGATGAATCGCTCGTACTGATACTTGTCGCGCGACTCGATAAAGATATTTTTCTCGATTTCCATCGCCGTTATGCGTATCACAAGCGGGTTTTCCGGATCCTTGTTTTTGTGCGAATTACGAAGCATCTCGACAAACATACTCGTAAGCATCTGACGGTCGGCAATGAACTTCGGGCACGAGATCGAACAGGAAACATCGACGTCTTCGAGCAGTGCCGCGAGTTTCATCTGAGCATCGTCAACCACTTCGCAGAGATCCAATTCCGCAAACGAAGGATTTATATTTTCAAGTTCCTCAAATCTTTGTAATGTCAGCAGCATTTGCCTCA
>CBDUBP010000080.1:0-10054 GCA_965365415.1 uncultured bacterium
CGCCGGAAGTGCAGAATATTCAATAATAGCATTTCCTTTTGCCACGCAGGTGGTCGCGCCAAAACTCACTTCAACTTCATACAAACCCGGTGCATCAGCCGTGTAAATTGCTGTGGTCTGTCCGACGATTGGTGCACCATCTTTAAACCATTGATAACCTGTAGCCCCGGTTTCTGTCGCGTCCAAAGTGTGCGTTTCTCCCGCGCATACGGGATTTCCTGTTGCGATCAGCCTGTCGGGACCAAGATCGGTTCCCACGGAGAAACTTCCGCCATTAAGGAAAATGGCCGAATCGTATCTGATATTCTGCTGGTCGGCGATGACGAGTTTAATATGATATACCGTCCCGGGTACTACGTTCGCGGATGCCGTCAAAACCGCGGTCTGACCGTTGTAATTGGTCGGGTGATCCGTTGGGTTATAACTTCCGAAGTAAGCTTCGTTGACAGCGGGACATTCGCCCGGAACATCGGGATGGACGGTAGTTACCAAAACAGGTGTATTTGTATTTGGTATGATGGCGAGATTCTGGTAAGGTTGCGAATTGTCGGCCGGTTTTAAAAGGAATGCGAATCCGTCCGAATAGATGCACTGTGCCGAATCATGATATTCTTCCGATGCAAAAATGTAATCAAAACTGATCCGGCTGGTTTGCGGCGTGAAATCAAACTCGAGAATTGTCGCGTTAACAGTTCCCGAAATGCCAAGTGCTGCTTCCAGATCGCTGTCGCCTGCCCAGCTTGGCGAACCTTCGTCGATGAGGTTGTTGTTCGGGCCCGCAGATCGATAGGCCCGGGCAGTACTCAGGACGATGCCTTCCGCAAACGGGAACGCCGGCGAACTGTTGGAAAAATATCCATAACTCTGGGAAACACCGCTAAAGTTGTCTCCGGAAACCGTAAAATTTGAAACATCGGCACACAAAGTATCGACGAGCACATCGCGTACGAGCTGTTCGGCGGTATAAGTGTCGTTTATCTGCAGGTATTGAGCCGAAACAGAAAGGGAAATCAGTAATAAGCTGAAATTGAGGGTGTTTTTCAGGCGCTTCATAGCATCTGCAAAGATACTACAAATCCCGTTTTTTCAGGAGCTTATATGACATTAACACAAAAATAACGACCCAGGCCAAAACGATTATAACATCAGTAAACTGAACGCCGTAATCCTTAAAATTCGCGGCGCCACCGATCGATGTTTCAATGTTCTTAATGACCGACAATCTCGTAAAGGGTTCCTTGATCAGATTCGACATCGATTCCAGCGGGAAGAACTGCATGATGTTGGCCGCAGTTTCACTTTTTGGAAATACCTGGAATGTCAGCAGTCCTTTGACAATTCCCTCGATGATGTTCCATACGAACAAAAATCCGATCGCAAAAGCCGAACGTTTGACCAAAATCCCAAGGAACAAACAGAATGAAAAGAAGGCAGTTAGTTTCAGGAAATAAGCAAAAAGGTATTCAAGGTCGGAGAAAATGATGTCGATTTCAGTGTACGACGAAAAACACAGCCCCAGGATCATTGACATGATGAAGATGAAAACCGTCGAGGCAAGTGAGAATACAACAACGGTCAGGAACTTCGATTTAATGAATTCCTGCTTGCTCATTCCATCGATAAGGTTTTGCTTGAGCGTTCCATAGCTGTATTCATTGGCCATCATCGAAACGATGACAATCGCCAGGAATAGTTTGAGGATCGCGGCGACATAAGTATTAAAATGCCAGATGTATGGAAAATTGAAAATTCCCTGTTCTGCAATGTGAAGCTGGAAATTGCCAATGTTGAATTTTATGGCAGCGATCAGCGCGATAAATGAAAGGATAATAAAATAGGCGATAAGCAAAATGCGGCTGGCGCGGTTTTTCCAGATCTTCTGGAATTCGATTGAGATCAGTCGCTTCATCAGTTGACTTTATTTGATTTTTGTTCGTTCGTTAGTTCAAGGAATTGCTCTTCGAGGGAGTTGCGACGCACAGCCAGGTGTTTCAAGAATACATTGCGTTCACATAGGAAACGGTTGATTTCGGACGCTTCGGTCGGCGTCCGCATGTAGATTACGACTTTATCGCCCTCATCCTTAATGCTTTTAATAGACGGATGCGCGGCAATTACAGCTTTCAGCTCTTCATTGCTTGATGCCTGAAGTTCATAGAAGCTTTCGTTGGTTGTCATTTCGTCGACTTTTCCGGAATATAGAATTTCACCTTTTCGAAGAACAAGCACATGGGAACAGACTTTCTCCACTTCATCCAAAAGATGCGATGCAAGTAAAATTGTCGTTCCCTGTGAAGCAATTTTTTTAATGATGTCGCGGATCTGATGGATTCCCTGCGGGTCGAGTCCGTTTGTCGGCTCATCGAGAATCAGGATTTCAGGATCGTTCAAAAGTGCCGACGCGATCGCCAGCCTTTGTTTCATCCCAAGTGAGAAAGTGCGGAATTTGCTGTCTTTGCGTTCCATGAGCCCGACGATCTGCAGTTTCTCATCGACTTTCGAATAATCGATTCCCTTGATCTTGCAGACGAGCCTTAAGTTTTCGGCAGCCGTCATATACGGGTAGAAGTTTGGCCTTTCGATGATTGCGCCGACTTTCTTCAGGGCATCATGTGTTTCGACTTTTCCGCCGAACCAGCTGTATTCGCCGGCAGTTTTATTGACAACATTAAGAACGATTCCGAGTGTAGTGGATTTCCCGCTTCCGTTCGGTCCGAGAATTCCGTAGACGTTTCCTTTGTGGATTTCAAGCGAAACATTGTTCACAGCATGAACATAACCGTAACGCTTGTGAAGATTTTTGATTGATAGGATGGTTTCCAAATATTGGCCTTTTTTGTTAGCAAGGGTTAGGACGACCAATATAAGGATTTGTTACCTGATAAAAATCATGGCTGGAAATGCCTGCGGCGATAAAGGTTCAAAAGTGCATCGTTGATCTCGCGATGGTCATGCGTGAGTGAAATTTTCCGGCCCGAAACATCATTGGTCACCTGTAAATAACAAACCGTGCATTCGAACTCACGAAAATGATCGGTGACGACTTTGGTAGTTTGGAACCTATGACCGAAAATGGAACACAACAGGCGGCCACGTAATGTGTTCTCGCGATAAGTAATTGATTTCATGTGCAGTAGGTTTGCCGTATTAAACGTACTGGAAAACCGTTTTGCTGCAAATTAAATCCGATGAAATACAGTTTTAATCTGAAATTAAAAGTAAAATCTTACAATTAAGACTTCTGTTCCTTGTTAAAATAGACCAGGTAGTAATACATTTGCTTTTCCTCGTCCCATCCTTTTTCGACAAATTTTTCAGCGCTTTCTGGATTGATGAAATCCAATTTGATCTGGATATTCGTGTCGAGACTGATGACATTCTTAATTGATTTCCGTGCATCTGAAACGGCAGAGTTTGCGATCGGGAACGTCGTCACGTCTTCGATGCTGTATTTTTCGCCTTTGTCGACCTTGTAGTTCTTGAATTCGGGAATCAGGTCTGGGTTGTCCAAAACTTCATTGAGGAAATTCGACTCTTCGAATTGATCATTCTTCGCGAAATAATTCACCGAACGGTTCATGAACATGACTTCCTCTTTCTTGTCTTCTGCCGGAAGCACAACGTCTTTGGCAAAATTCTGGCAGAATTTAAGGTATTTTTTGGTGAAGAAAGTCTCGTCTTCAAAAGCATCGACAGACAGAAAATGCTCAAGCCAATAGCGCGCATCATACCGGTTGCTGTCGATTGATAATATTTTGTAACCTTCTTCCTGTTTGTAATTGAAGATCAGACAGCCTTTGTCGAGCCTGTTGAGGTTGATCCCGTGCTGAAGGATCATTTCAAGCTGGGTTTCAGTTTCGTTGAACTGAAGGAAATCGGATTGGATTTCGGTTTTAAAGATCCCGATCGCATCGACCGCATTGTTATCTATCGTCAGATTTGTCAGATGCGCAACGAACACCTCGCCATTTTTGATGTGCGGATGATTCGACTGCTCAAACAAATGCTGGGTGATCTTTTTGGAAACCTCGTGCGTTGACGAAGGATTGGTAAAGATCTCCGTCGCGAACTTATACATGTCGTTGTAGTCCAGATCCACCTCATGCGCAAACTGATAGTAATTTTCTTCCTTGTCGCGGAAAGGTTTCAAAAAGAATTCCTTGATCAATGGCGTGAGTTCGTCATTCGGCGAATAGGGTGCCGAGGACAAAAAGACTGATTCACTGCGACTTTTGTTCCCAACACGGTGGATGGAAAGCGATTCGATTTGGGTATTGTAGAGATTTATCATTTTTGTAAAGCTCCAAAGCGCCAAAGTCCCGGCGAGACAAAGCACATATTGGATTAATGTTAATAGTTAATTTAGTCAGTAGTAAGCTCAGGAGCTCTGGATCTCAGGATCTTTGGCGCTTCCTCAATTCCAATTCTCCTCAAAACCAAGATCCTCAAAATTCTCACCGCCTTCATCGAACATGTCCAGGTCGTCCTCATCATAATCATCATCGTCAAAATCGAATTCGTTTTCTGAGGTTTCAGTGAAATCTTTTGCAGGAGCACTTTCGGGCATGATCCCGTGTGAGAAAAGCGTCATTGGGTACGCCGCACCGGTTTCCGGTTCTTCGATGGCAGCGAGTTCGACAAAGAATGTCCACATGTTCAGGAAATCGTAGACATAAATAATCTTGGTAGAATCTTCATTCAGAATTTCGGAAATCTGGTAATCCGACATGATCTTCTGTTCGCCTTCAACATCGCCGGTATCAAAAAGGGAAATTTCTTCGCCCTGGTTCCATTGATCGTCACTCGTATAAAAGGATGCGATCTCGTGGCCGTCGAAATCGAACGCGTTGACGATCGCATTGTGCAGATCTTCCAGGCTGTCATCATCGCGGATGGCAATATCGCGGAACACATCTTCTTCGGCGTCGAGGATCACTCTGAATTTATAGATCATAACCTGAAATTTTAGAGGGGCAAAGGTAAAATTTAAATGAACAAAAAAATGTGGGATTGGCCGATTGTGAATAAAATTCCATCATGATTCCGCTTCAACAATCCACCATTGATTTCCATATCGATCTTCGATTCCCGCCGTATAACCATATTCCTGTTTGTTGGGTTCGATCAGTATTTTACAACCGGCTTGGCGTGCCCGTCCGGTAATTTCGTCAACGGAATCGACATAAATAAACATCCCGGCCGTTTTTTCTGCCCACTGCGCGCCGGCCTGGCCAATCATGATAACGGCATCGCCGATCCTTATTTCCGCGTGAATGATCTCGCGATCGTCATCACCGGGAACGATAAGCTGTTCCTTGGCGTTGAACACCTCTTTTGTAAAATCGATGAATTGCCGCGCCTCTTTTAAGATGAGGTAAGGCATGACAGGCAGGTATTGTTCAGGGATTTTCATAGCTTCTGATTTTTCGGTTCATCCTCAAATTTACACAATTCAGTCAGTATCACTTTTATCCGCGGAACATAACTTGGATATTTGCAGCACAAAACCATCGCAATGAAACTGCTTCTTCTTTTCTTGATCCTGATCTCTTCAACAATATCTGCGCAGACCGTCTCAGGAACCGTTATCGATCCGAAGGGAAAGCCGATTCCCGGTGCAAACGTGTTCATCGATGGTTCATACGATGGCGCAACGACCGACGAGGCGGGAAAATTCAGTTTCGAAACCACGGAAACAGGCGAAAAAGTCCTTGTGGCGAGTTATCTTGGTTTCGATTCCGTCCGCATGACGATCGATGTTGCCGGCGCATCGTCGCTTGTGATCAAGTTAAAGGAGAATGTCAATACGCTCGACGCGGTCGTTGTTACGGCCGGAACTTTCGAAGCGGGCGACAAATCCCGGGTATCAGTCTTAAAACCGCTTGATATTGTGACAACGGCCGGTTCTGCAGGGAATATCATCGCGGCACTCCAGACGCTGCCGGGAACTCAGACAGTAGGCGAGGACGGAAGGTTATTTGTACGCGGCGGTGAAGCGGATGAAACGCAGACATTCGTCGATGGGATCCGCGTCGCGCAGCCGTATGGGGCGACAACCGATAACCTGCCGACACGCGGGCGCTTTTCTCCTTTTCTTTTTAGTGGAATCTCCTTTTCGACCGGAGGTTATTCTGCCGAATACGGTGAAGCGCTTTCAGGTGTTCTCCTGCTGAATACGATCGATGAACCCGATCAGAACAAAACGGATATTTCACTGATGACGGTTGGGTTAGGCCTTGGACATACGATCAAAAATGAGAAGCGATCGCTGAGCATCAATGCGGCGTATATCGATCTTGCGCCTTATCAGGTTGCGATCCCGCAGGATGTCGACTGGAATCGTCCGTTCCAATCACTTTCCGGTGAGGCAGTGTACCGCGAGAATTTTGAAACCGGAATGCTCAAAGTTTACGCGGCATTCGATGCATCGCATTTCGACCTCAACCAGGAAAGCATCAATGCGCCTTTCCGTACGCGGATCAACCTGCATAACAATAATTTTTACCTGAATACGTCATACAAAGGCGATCTCGCAAACAATTGGCAGCTTTTTACCGGTATTGGCTACGGATATGGCGGGAACGATATTGATATCGATCTCAGTAATGTCACAAATACAGAGCATGCGGCACATCTTAAATTTAAACTGAAGAAATCTTTTTCGAACGCCTTTAAACTTTCGGTCGGCGCTGATCACTTCATTACTGATTTTTCGGAAACTTTTGATGAATTTGAAGGAGACCGCTTTAAATCCGGTTATCAGTCCGGAATTTCAGCGGCATTTGTAGAATCGGATATTCATTTTTCAAAGAATCTCGCGATGAAAGTCGGAATCCGCGGATCATTTAATAACCTGTTGGAAGAAACAGCGCTTGCGCCGAGGATATCACTGGCATACAAATTATCGAAACGCAGCCAGGTTTCGCTTGCTTATGGCGAATTTTCGCAGGCTCCCAAACAGGAATACCTGAAATTATCGGACATCAGCGACTATACAAGTGAACGCGCGACGCATTATATTTTGAACTATCAGTTTACTAAAGATAAGCAGACGTTCCGGGCGGAAGCTTATTACAAAGAGTATGATGACCTTTTGCGGTTTTCAAGTGAGGACTTTGCGTCGGTCACAAATACAGGCTACGGACATGCGACAGGTCTGGATGTTTTCTGGCGTGATGGCGCAACTGTCAAAAGCCTTGAATACTGGATTTCCTATTCTTACATAGATACCAAACGGCTCTATCGAGATTTTCCGGTTGAGGCAACGCCGAGCTTCGTTGCAAACCACAATTTATCACTTGTTACAAAATACTGGATCAACAGCCTTCGTTCGCAGGTTGGATTCACACACACTTTTGCTACGGGCCGTCCGTATAACAATCCAAATTCGGCAGATTTTATGGCCGGGCGTACAAAAGCATACAACAACTTAAGCTTCAATTGGGCATATCTGCTCGACGCACAGAAGATTTTGTACTTTTCGGCGTCGAATGTCTTAGGTACGGCAAATGTTTTTGGCTATGAATATTCAGATTCACCGTCTGTTGATGGAAGATTTAACCGGCGGGAGATCGTGCCAACAGCCGACCGATTTTTCTTTGTCGGATTCTTCTGGACCATCAGTGAAGATAAAAAAAGCAATCAGCTCAAGAACCTGTGACAATTCATCATCTAAAAACGACGTTTCGGCGTCATTATATTTTCAAAAGGGCTTCTCCGAAGTAATTTCGCATCACATAAATCAATATCATGAAAAAACTATTTACAATTTTTACGCTTTTGATCGTGACAACATCCATCGGGCAGTCCAAATTCGACGACGGAATGAACAAGGCCTTCAAACTCTGGGGCGAAGGCAAAAACGACGAAGCATCAGCGCTTTTTGAACGTATCGCAGCGGCGGAACCAACTCAGTGGCTGCCGAATTACTATGTTTCGCTGATCAATACGATTTCAGCCTTCCAGACACAAGACAAGGAACGCATCGGCAAACTGCTTGCGAAAGCGCAGGACGCGCTCGATACCGAAATGGCAAAAGACCAGCAGAATCCGGAGCTTTTGGTCATGCAGGCCATGATTCACACCGCGTGGATCGTTGCAGATCCGATGACCAACGGGATGAAATTATCAGGGAAAGCGATGGAGATGTACACAAAGGCACAGATGATCGCACCCGACAATCCGCGCGTTGTATTTGGCAAAGCAGAATTTGAGATCGGCGGCGCCAAGTATTTTGGAAAGGACATCAAACCGATGTGCGCTGAAATCGACAGATCGATCGGACTTTTCGAAAAGTTCAAACCGGAATCCCAGTTCCATCCAAAATGGGGACTTGACCGTGCGCTCGAAGCACAGAAAGAATGTAACAAATAAATAATGAACCCATATCTCAAACATTTCCTTAAAGCGTTTTTGCTTGGATGCCTGATCTTTATCGGAATGACTGCCATCTATGCGGCGCTTGGCAGCGAAATCACTTGGGATATAAACCTCATAAAGAATTTCGCGTATACGATCTTCTATACCGTCGTTCTTTACATGGCAAATGCGGCCGTTTTTATTGCACTGAACAAAATTTTCAGTCCGAACAAGTTTTCCTTCAAACGACTAGCGATCGGCTTTGCAGCGTCGTTTGTCATCTCGATGATCTTTATTTTCCTCGTCAGGATGGCCGACGCGATGGCGCTGCGCGGCCGCAGCTTTTCGGAATTCATTTCGAATGAAAGTCCGGCGCACTATGTCGTTACAATGCTCATTACCTTATTTGTCACGCTGGCAATACATGCGTTCTATTTTTATCGCAAGATCCAGGAAGACCGGGTTCGGGAGCAGCGGATGATTGCGGGCACGGCATCGGCGAAATTTGAGACGCTGAAGAACCAGATCGACCCGCATTTTTTATTCAACAGTCTTAATGTCCTGAGTTCCCTTATCGAAGAAAATCCCGATAATGCGCAGCGATTTACATCTTCTCTTTCAAAGATTTACCGCTATGTACTTGAACAAAAAGACAAAGAACTTGTAAGTCTTTCCGAGGAGCTGGATTTTGCGCAGACCTATATGAAATTATTAAAGATGCGATTCGAAGACAGCCTGTTTTTTGAGATGCCGTCGAGCGGATTTGATCCTGAAATGAAGGTTGTACCGCTGTCGCTCCAATTGCTGCTTGAGAATACGGTCAAGCATAATGTCGTCAGTGAAAAAAAGCCTCTGCACATCAAGATCAAGATCGACGGGAACTATCTTTCGATCTCGAACGACCTTCAAAAGAAGGATGTGCTCCAGGAGCGAAAAGGCGTGGGGCTTCACAACATTGTCAATCGATACGGCATTATTACGAACAGAAAAGTCTTGGTAGAGCAGGGCGCGGCCACATTTACAGTGAAAATTCCAATATTAACAAAACTCGTCTCAATCATGGAAAATGACGATCAAACAGAACAAATGAGTTTTTTAAAAGCTCAGAAGAAAGTCGAAGAAATCAAAGGCTTTTACGGAAACCTTGGAGGATATATCATCGTAATGATAGTCCTCGCCGTGGTGAACCTCTTAACTTATCCGCAATTCCTGTGGTTTCTCTTTCCCGCTGCCGGCTGGGGAATCGGTGTGCTTATCCACGGATTAGCGGTATTTGATTATCTGCCGTTTCTCGGATCCGACTGGGAAGAGAGAAAAATCCGTGAAATTATGGAGCGCGATAAATCTGCAAAATGGAACTGAATATGGAAATTCCCGAAAAAAGCGCATACGAATCGGCTAAAAAGAAAGCACGCGAGATACGGAGTTTTTACATTAATCTCTGCTGCTATCTGATTGTGATTCCGATACTCATATTCATCAATTTGAAGTACTCACCGGGCTTTTACTGGTTTATTTTCTCCGCCGGCGGCTGGGGAATCGGATTACTGATACATGGCTTGGGCGCATTCGAGATCAATCCGTTTTTCAACAAAGAGTGGGAGCAGCGAAAGATCCGCGAGCTCATGGAAAAAGACAGGCAACGACGTCAAAACTTCAACAATGGAAACAAATAACATCGATCATGAAAGATTCA
>CBDUBP010000081.1:0-9967 GCA_965365415.1 uncultured bacterium
ACCTTGCAATTCTTGCGGTGATTTTGATATTATCTGCCGGATGTTTTTACTTTTCATATCGGAATGCGCCGGCTTATTCCAATCAGGAAACTAAATTTGAATCGCCCGTTTACAATTATCTTGTCCTTCTCGGCACGCTGTTAAGCTGCATTTTCATCACTTACCTTCAGGTTCAATATGAGGCGTTCGGTTCAAGTTATAGCCTGTCGGCCCTGGGATGTGCGCTGGTTGGATTTGCGGCCGCATATTATTTTGATAATTCGAGCGCACTGTCGGTTGGCATTACGGCTTTGTCGGCTTTTGTCGGCATTACAGTAACGCCTGAAGCCGTCATTGAAAATTCGGTTTATACCGATCCCGCGCAAACGTATTTTGGAATTATTCTGGCGGTTTTACTGATCGTATGGACGGAATATTCATCGCGAAAAAATATCAAAATGCACTTTGCATTCATCTTTCTGACCTTTGCGTTGCACCTTTTAGGCATATGCTGTATAAAAGGACTTTTTGAAAATGTATGGCCATTATTTCTTTTCATCATGGCTGTTGGCGGATATTATTTCTACAATTGGAGTTATGAATTACCTGCGGTTTCAATCTTCGTTTTCACTTTGGTTTACGGATACATCAGCATCAATATTTTAATCGGGAGACTTTTGGAATTCCTCGGCCTGTTTGAAATAATGACCGTTGTCGCATTTGCATTCCCGGTATATTTTGTTTTCTCAATCCTGATCTTCATTAAATTGATCAGGCAATTCAATCGCGCTACAGATGACGGCAAAGAATAAAATACTGATAGAGAACAATCTGCTGCACGCAGAGGCCAAAGACCTTCGTGATGCCGGATTTATTGGCGATGAAGATTTCCGCATGATAAAAGCAAATCTCCCGGTCGGTAAGACAAGCCGAAACATTTTGGTGCGGATCGGATTTTTTGTCCTTGGATGTTTTTTGTATTCGTCGATCATGGGCGCGACATCGATATTCTTTCTCGATTCGACAGAATTGTACAAGATAATGCTCCTGATCTATGCATTGATCGGACTTGGAGTTGCCGAATTCCTTTGCAAAAACGATTTTCATAATTACGGCCTCGACGATGCATTCATCCTCGGCTTCCAATTGGTGTTTTTTGCGTCGATCGCGGTGATTACCGAGTCGCCGGCAGTTGTGTTGTTTAGCATGGCGATAATTGGCGCCGTTTCGTGCTACCGTTATTTCAGCACGTTATCGATGCTTTACTGCCTGCTCGGGACCGCCGGGTTTGTCGGTTATGCTGTTACCGAAGGCGGAATCATTCCGCGGATTTATCTTCCATTCATCATGTTACTGCTGGCAGTCGGATTGTACTTTGCCGGGCGAAAACTCGATTCGATCGACGAATTCAGTCTTTATCAGAACAGCATCAACCTGATCTTGTTTTTCAGCCTTATCCTGGGATATTTATCGATGAATTATCTTGTTGTACGTGAAATGTCGGAAGACCTGATGAACATTGTGGTCGAGCCCGGATCAGACATTCCGCTGGCGTTCATTTTTTACTTTTTTACGTTCGCGATTCCGATTTTCTTCATTTACGTCTCGTTAAAAAAGCGTGAGAAGAGCTTTCTCTATATCGGATTGGCTGCGCTGGCATTTTCAATTTACACGATCCGGCATTATTACAGCGTCATGCCAATTGAGACGGCGCTGATTATTGGCGGCATCTTGATTTTTGCCATCGCCTACCTGTTCATGCGCCGGATCAGGGAAAACGAGACGGGCATCACATTCAAACCCGACAGGTTTACCGAATCTGAATCACTCGCCTATGCACAGGCGCTAATCGTCAATTCGAATGCACAGGTCAAAGCCCGGGAGACTTCTTCACCAATGCCGTTTGGCGGCGGCGGCTACAGCGGCGGTGGTGCAGGCGGACAATACTAAATAGCAGAATATTGGGAAATTTCTGTGTGGGATGTAGTACTTTTGCACTATTATTTCCGCAACATGTTCGAAGTAGATAAAATACGGGCTGATTTCCCGATTCTCTCCCGAAAAATCAACGGCAAACAACTGGTTTATTTCGATAACGGCGCAACTTCACAAAAGCCGCGGCAGGTCATCGATTCGATTTCGGATTATTATTCGCAGATCAATGCAAATGTGCATCGCGGCGTACATACTTTAAGCCAGCTTGCCACCGATGCATTCGAGGAGGCGAGGATAAAATTGCAGAAACACATCAACGCAAGACATTCACACGAGGTTATTTTTACTTCGGGAACGACCAATTCCATCAATCTTGTCGCATCCGGTTTTTCCGCGATCCTGAAACCCGGGGATGAGGTCATCGTTTCATCGCTCGAACATCATTCGAACATCGTCCCTTGGCAATTTTTGTGTGAACTTACGGGAGCAATCTTAAAAGTCATTCCGATGACGCTTGACGGCGAATTGATCTATGCCGATTTTGTTTCGATGATATCAGATAAGGTAAAGATCGTTTCTGTCAACCACATTTCGAATGCGCTTGGAACCGTCAATCCGATCGAGGAAATTATCCGTGAAACTCACAAAGTTGGTGCGGCAGTACTGATCGATGGCGCGCAGGCCGGACCGCATTTAAAGCCGGACATGCAGGAATTGGACTGCGACTTCTATACGCTCTCGGCCCATAAGATGTGCGGGCCGACAGGAATGGGAATTTTGTACGGAAAAGAGGAGTGGCTGAACAAACTGCCACCATATCAGGGCGGAGGCGAGATGATCAAGGAAGTGACTTTTGAAAGATCGACATATGCAGATTTGCCGCATAAATTTGAAGCCGGAACACCGAACATTGCAGATGCGATCGGGTTTGGCGCAGCGATCGATTATTTAAATGAGATTGGTTTCGACAATATCGGTGCGTACGAAAACGAACTGCTTGCGTATGCGACCGAAAAACTTCTTGCTATCGACGGATTGAAGATATGGGGAACATCGGTCAATAAAGCGCCCGTCATTTCGTTTAATATTGGAGAAATCCATCCGTATGACATCGGCACAATCGTCGATAAGCTCGGAATTGCGGTCCGGACCGGGCATCATTGCGCGCAGCCGATCATGAATTTTTGCAAGATTGTCGGCACGGTTCGCGCATCGTTTTCATTTTATAATACAAAAGACGAAATCGACCAGCTTGTGCAGGCACTGTTTCGGGCAAAAGCAATGTTGAGCTGACGGCGAAAAAGTGTAAATTTATCCATCAACAACATAATTATGAAAACATCATTTTTAATCCTCCTTTCCATTTTGATGATGAAAAGTTGTGATGAAGAATCGAAACAGCAAATGGATGAAGTGTTTATTCAGTATACGGCAACAACACGCGGATTTCATCGCGTTGTCACTGTTGAGAATCAATCCGCGAAAATTTATAAGGAACGTCACGATAAGGAGATCCCTCAAACTATCAAATTGTCGGAAACGCAGAAAAAGGCGATCGCTGATGCTTTCCGGAAAATCGACCTTGAAAACATGCCGAATCTGAAAGCGCCGTCTGAGAAACGGTTTTTCGACGGAGCCGCGATCGCAACGTTAAAGATCATTTACGAAGGAAAAGAATACAATTCACAGCCATTCGATCATTTGAATCCGCCTGCGGAAATTGCAGGGTTGGTCGGAATATTGGCTGAATATACCAAACGGGAAGAATGAGCATAAAGGAGTTACAGCATGAAATCGTCGATGAGTTTTCGATGTTCGACGATTGGATGCAGCGATACGAATACATCATAGATCTGGGGAAAAGCCTTCCGCTGATCGACGAAAAATATAAAACCGACGAGAATACCATCAAAGGATGCCAGTCGAAAGTCTGGCTGCACGCCGATCAAGAGGACGGAAAGATCAATTTTACCGCCGATAGCGATGCGATCCTGACCAAAGGCATCATTGCCGTTTTGATCAGGGTTTTTTCAGGGCATTCACCGCAGGAAATCCTCGATGCCGATACGGATTTCATCAATGAGATCGGATTGAAGGAACATCTGTCGCCAACGCGGGCGAACGGATTGGTGTCGATGGTAAAACAGATTAAAATGTATGCATTGGCGATGGCATCGAAAAACTGATATGAAACAGCTTGTTTGCATCGTCTTTTTCGTTGGAATGATATCCGCAGATGCCCAGCATTCAAAATTTATTTTCAGTTACGATCAAAAATCTAATTACACGATAGATGATGATGGCGTGCACGCCGATACGCTATTATTCATGATTGATTTCCCTGAGCTGAAATTCACGAAAAAAGCAAATGGAGACGCTGTGGTGGGTTTTGTTTCGTGGACTGATTTTACGCCGGGCCATAAAAAACGCCTTGCAAGTATCATCTACCACCAAAACCAAATCTGGCAAGGTGAGCACGATATCGCCAAAAACATTACGACCATAGATGTAGTCCGCTGGAATGAAACGCTTCGATCGCAATTTCGAAAATATTTTGGAGGAGGATATTCGAGATTTAAGTATCGGATTGTGATCGATTACAATAAGCGCGAATTGCTGCATGATTTCCCAAGTGTCGATTACAGATTTGCATTTAGCGAGAAAAGCAAGAGGGTTGCATTTTTTGACGAATCGAAAAAATCAGGCAAGTATAGCTTGGTGCACGGGCGCGTCAATTATGAGAACATTGTCGATTTTGATGAATCCATCGATAAAAAAATTACGCCCGCGGAATTGTTCACCAATAGTGAATCCGGAGTAAAAGAAATACGGTCTGTAAACCAGACATTCACACTTACATCATATCAATATCAATAATTATGGAAGAATTTAAAGACGATATCAACCTTGGCGAACAAATAGTAAAAACGCTAAAAGGAATTTACGATCCCGAAATACCGGTCGACATCTACGAACTCGGGCTCATTTACGATGTGATGATCAATGAGGATTTCGACGTGAAGATCCTCATGACGCTGACCTCGCCGAATTGCCCCGTTGCCGAATCGCTGCCTGCAGAAGTCGAGCAGAAGGTCCGCGCGGTCGAACATGTCAAAGATGTTGAGGTCGAAATCACATTCGATCCGCCATGGAGCAAAGACCTGATGAGTGAAGAAGCGAAACTCGAACTCGGAATGCTTTGATGATGGACGAAATTGTCAACCGCATTGCTACGAGCAGCCTCGCTGTTTTTGACCTTGAAGATTATTATCAGGTCGGGCCACGCATGTCTGTCGACATTTCACAATGGCTTGACGAAGGTTTTTTGCTTCGGGAGAAGGAATTTCGCGCACGTCTGAAAGATCACGACTGGATTCAGTACTCGAACGCATTTGTCGCCATTCATTGCAGCACCGACGCCATTCTTCCCGCATGGGCAACGATCTTGGTTACGATGCACCTGGCACCGGTTGCGAAAAAGGTTGTATCCGGCAAAATCGACGAAATCGACAGTATTTTGTACGCCGAGACATTAAAATCACTTGACTATAGCGAATTCGAAGGCAAGCCCGTCATCATAAAAGGCTGTTCGCGAAAGCCGGTTCCGGAAAACGCGTATGTGCTCGCCGCGCAATATCTTCAGCCTGTGGCGAAATCCATCATGTACGGCGAAGCCTGCTCGGCGGTGCCATTATTTAAAAGGAAATAAGCCGTCAACCGCGCTATTTTTTATCTTTGCGTTAAATGCATCACCATGAAGAAGTTTTGTCTTTTGATCACCATTGCGCTTTCGGGGAATTTATTCGGACAGGTCGCGGATACCCCGTCGACCGTGAACGACACCATAAAACACTGGACAGCCAAAGGAAATGCGACTTTTCTTTTTACGCAATCAACATTCGATAATTGGCTGGCTGGCGGTGAGAACAACATCTCCGGAAACATTGGACTGAATTACGATGTCAATTATGTAAAAGACGACTGGAGCTGGGATAACAAGATCATTGCGTCATATGGCCTGGTCAAAACAAGATCGAGCGCATTCGTAAAGAAGACCGACGACAGGCTTGAACTCAATTCACTTCTTGGGAAAAAATTCAAAAACAACAGCGAGTGGTACTATTCGGCATTCCTGAATTTTAAAACGCAGTTTTCAAAAGGATATACTTATTCTGAAAATGAGGATGGTGAAGAGATCAGAACCGAATACACTCATTTCTTTTCTCCGGCATACCTGCTTTTTGGGCCCGGAGCGCTTTATAAGAAAGACGATTATCTCAAATTCAACCTTTCGCCGCTGACTTCCAAGATCACGTTCGTCGATCCGGGTTTAACCCTTCCGGACGAAGCATATTTCGGAGTTGAAGAGGGCGAATCAATGCGTTATGAACTTGGTTTCAATGCGTCGGCGTACTACAAGTTTGTGGTTGTTGCGAATGTCTCTTTTGAAAACATCCTCAATCTTTATTCAAACTATCTTGATGAACCGCAAAATGTCGATGTGGATTACCAGCTGAATATCGTGATGAAGATCAACAGGTTCCTGTCGACCAACATTAACTTCCAGACGATTTACGACGACAATGCTTTCGAAGGGTTCCAGATCCGCCAGGTCTTTGGAGTTGGTGCCACCTATGGGTTCTGATCTTCCGCGGCTTCATCATAATCAGGATACAGGAAATTGTTGTACGGAAAACGCGAAATGTGGATTTTGCGCACCGCTTCATATAACCGTCTCCTGAATTCTTCCAGATTTTCCTTAGTGGCTGCCGATATGAACAGGGTGTTTTCGGTCGAATGTGTCGACATCCACGTCTGCTGCCATTCTTCAAGCGTGTAATGCCGCTTGGTTTTTTCGGTCATAAGATCATCTTCATCGATCGTCAGATGGCGATAGGCATCGATCTTATTGAAAATCATCATCGTCGGCTTATTCTTGCTGTCGATATCGGCAAGGATCTGATTTACCGACTCGATGTGGTCCTCAAAATCGGGATGTGATATATCTACGACATGCAGCAAAAGATCAGCTTCGCGGACTTCATCCAGCGTACTTTTGAATGATTCAACCAATTGCGTCGGCAGTTTGCGGATAAACCCGACCGTGTCGGACAAAAGAAACGGCAGGTTTTTGATGACCACTTTTCTTACTGTAGTATCAAGCGTCGCGAAGAGCTTATTTTCTACAAATACTTCGCTTTTGCTGACAACGTTCATCAGCGTCGATTTTCCAACGTTGGTATATCCGATCAAGGCAACGCGTACCATGGCACCGCGGTTGCCCCGCTGAACCGACATCTGTTTGTCGATCGTTTTTAGTTTTTCCTTGAGCAAAGCAATGCGGTCGCGCACGATCCGCCGGTCGGTCTCGATCTCTGTTTCACCGGGACCACGAAGCCCGATACCACCTTTTTGGCGTTCAAGGTGCGTCCACATCCCTGAAAGGCGTGGCAGCAGATATTGGCATTGCGCGAGTTCGACCTGTGTCCGCGCATAGGACGTCTCCGCCCGCTGTGCAAAGATATCGAGGATGAGGTTTGTCCTGTCGAGGACTTTGCAATCGAGGATCTTGGAAATGTTTTTCTGCTGTGAGGGAGAAAGCTCATCATCGAAGATAACCGTATTGACATTGTTGGTTTTAATGTAGTTTTCGATCTCTTCGATCTTCCCCGAACCCAGGAATGTTTTCGGATTAGGTTTGTCGAGTTTCTGCGAAAAGCGTTTGACAACATTCCCACCGGCGGTGTAGGTGAGGAATTCCAGTTCGTCTAAATATTCACGAAGTTTATCCTCGCTTTGGTTTTGTGTGACGATTCCGACCAGGACGGTATTTTCAATTTCGATTTTATCTTTTTCGAGCATAAGGACTGATAGTGAGGCCGCAAAATTAACCAAACATCTTTGAACCCTTGCTGAAAATAGTTGTTTACTCAATCGATTTAGTTAAATATTAATATTTTCAAAGGCGATTGCCAAATTTTGTTAAATTTGGGACTCAAATTTTTGCGCTCTTCTTATTCTATCTATTAACAATCACATTATGAAAAAAATTACGGTTTTAATTTTAATGTTGTTCTTTTCCATTGGTGTGCGCAGTCAGTTTGTTGAAGGTTTTGAAAGTACAAACCTTCCGAATTTGGCTACGGATACGTGGGATCTCGGAACAACAAACCTTGGCTCCGATGGTATTTGGGGAGTTTTTGACAATGGTGTGGGATTGACCCAAAGCTGGAAAGTTGCGGTCGGGCCTACGGTAGTCCATTCAGGCAATCAGGCCGCATTCAAAGACAGGGAAAATAACGGGGCTAATAATACGAGTCAGGATTACCTTGCCACGCCGAGAATCACAATCCCGACTAACGGTGAATTGAGATTTTGGGCACGGACAGGTTTTCTTGGAAATCAGGGAACCATACTGAAAGTCATGTGGGCTCCCGGAACCGCAGCTCAGAACGATCCTTCAGCGTATACGCTGCTCGAGGATTATACCGAAAATGAATTGTCTGCAGTTTTCAACGTGTATGAAGAAAAGGTCATTAGCCTTTCGGCATTTGCGACGCAGCAGATATATGTTGCGTTTGTTTTTGAATATACGCAGCCAACAGGAGCCCTAAGTGGCGACCGTATATTATTGGACGACGTTAGAATTGTGGAAAAATGCCTGGATCCGACCAATCTTGGCGCATCATTTCTCACTCAGTCGTCTGCAACGCTTGACTGGACAAATCCTAGCGGTTCCACTCAATGGGAAATCGAGATCATTCCGGTCGCGGATTCTCCAACTGGAGTTGGGACGGTAATCAACAACAAACCATTCCTTGCAACGGAAACCCTTCCTGCCGGAGTTGCTTTTACTCCGGATACGCAGTATGAATATTATATCAGATCGATTTGTGACGACAACATTCCGAGCGCATGGGTCGGACCATTTCCGTTCGCGACGGCGACACCTGGGGAAACATGCGATTCAGCTATTCAGGTTCCGCCGCTGCCATACAGTACGACGGATACAACCGCAAATTATGGCGACACCACAGACACGAACCAAGGTCCGAACTGTGCGGGTGGCGGAACAAACTACATGACGGGTAACGATGTATTCTATTCGTTTACACCAACATTTACCGGAGCTGTCAGCATTACGATGTCTTCGACGGCGAACAACTCGGCGATCTTTGTTTATGAAGGCTGCGCCGATGTAGGAGCTGACTGTCTTGCGGGTGTTGCGAACAACAACAATACGATCCGCGAAATTCCGAGCCTTGCAGTTACTGCAGGGACGACATACATCATTGTAATTTCAAGTGGCAATTTTACTGCGACCGTTCCATATGAATTGGTTATCCAGCAGCTGAACTGTGCTGCGCCAAATAACCTGTCTGCTGTCGGAACAGGACCTGACAGCGCAAACCTAACCTGGGGTAATCCGGGCGGAGCGAGTTCATGGGAAGTTTTTGTACAGACTCCAGGGTCGCCAATCCCGGCAACTGCAGGAACGACAACAACGCAGAATGTCGCATATCCAATCACAACAACTCAGGACGGAACGCCATTGGCAATCGGATGCTACCAATATTGGGTACGCGCAGATTGCGGTGATGGAACATTCAGTCCATGGGCCGGCCCTTATCAATTCTGCCTTACAAACTGTACGAGTTCATGTAACTATTCATTCGTCATGACCGATACTTTTGGCGACGGATGGAATGGAAATACAATGAGCATCATTCAGGGAGGCGTTACCGTTCAGACGATCGGAAGTACTTTCACTACGGGTTCCGGACCTGTTACGGCATCCGTTTCACTATGTGACGGACCGTTTCAACTGGTTTGGAATACGGGCGGATCATTTGCAAATGAGGTCAGGATTACGATAGTGAACTCATTTGGCCAGACGATCTATACCATGCCGGCAGGTTTGTCACAGGGCACTACGATTTTTAACGGTGTGGTCGACTGTATCACGCCTGCGTGTCTGCCTCCTACGAATATTTCGGTATCAAACAACTCACAAACCTCGGCTCAATTTCAATGGACTCCTGGCGGGCCGGAA
>CBDUBP010000082.1:0-9937 GCA_965365415.1 uncultured bacterium
TGACACCGGGATTTTCGATGAGCCTTAGGGCTTTTCCAAAATCGATATCAAACATTTCAAAAGCTGTTTACAACGTTCTGGTCATGCGTCATTTCGACAATTGGATGCGGAAGAGAAAAGGCCAGAAATGGATCGACTATAAAAACAGAAGGGCAATTGAGGATACTCACAAAGCTCTGGGGATCGACAACTAAAACCAACAACATGAATAGTTTCTTTAAAACACTAATTGCAGGCTACGGCGCCAAAAAACTAGGCGGAGGATGCCTGGGAATGATCATCGTGTTTATCATCATTTACTGGCTTCTTGGACAGTTTTGATGAAATCATGTAAAGCTCTGCGGGAAAACTGTAATTAAAAGTGCGGGTTTGAAAGTATCTTTATAAAAAGATTAATTATGGCACCACAAGGAAACATCCAACCCGGAGGAAATCGTCGCGACGGACAAAAAAATCTGCAGCACGAACACCGCCCAACAAACATCCGTAGCAATCCACGTGAGCAACAGTACGAAGACTACGATGAGAAGCTCACCAACGATGCAAATTTCCACGCGGGAATCCCAAATGATTCCGAAGACATGGATTTTAGGGACAAGTTCGATAACCTCGAAAACGGGAATGACAAATAAGCGGCAATTGCCGCTTATTTTATTTAAGATTTAAGATTTAGCGGAAGATTTAAGATTTGACCGTAAGCCGGTCGAGCAGCATTTTCAGGTTTACCGTTGCAAAAGTCGAGCTGTGATCCGAAAGACCGTACGGAATTACCAATTCACCATTATGTACTATCGATCCACACGAGTACACGACATTCGGAACATAGCCTTCCCGTTCATCGGCATTTGGAATGATCAGGGGTTCGTCGAGCCGGCCGATTTCCACTTCGGGGTTATCCCGGTCAAGTAGCGTCGCCCCGATCGAGTAGCGCCGCATCGGCCCGACCGCATGAGTAATCACGAGCCATCCCTCTTCAGTTTCGATCGGCGAACCGCAGTTTCCGATCTGAACGAGTTCCCACGAATGTTCCGGAGATTGGATCTTTATCGGCTCTTCCCAGTTATTAATGTTGTCGGAATACATGATATAATTGTTCCATCCGTCAATACGTGAGAGCATCGCAAACTTGCCATTGATCTTCCTCGGAAACAATGCGAGATTCTTGTTTTTTGCTCCCGCGCCATGTATCGGACTTGTGCGGAACTCATAAAAATCGGTTGTTTGCAAAAGTTTAGGCATGATGTGCTGTCCGTCGAAGGCGGTATATGTGGCAAAATATGTGACGCTGCCGTCGTCATCGGTAAATTTGACAAAGCGCGCATCTTCAATGCCTTTTCGTTCAAATTCAGATAGCGGGAAAATAACGCGGTCGCTGATATCCGTGTCGCGTGAAAAACTGATTCGTCTGTAGCTGTCTGAAAGCGAAAGGATCAGATTAAGCTCTTTTTGGCTCCATTCATCTGATGTTTGTTCCATTAATTGGGTCATGACCATTTTCAGGTCCTCATATTGGAACTCATCCGAAAGTTTCTCCGATACGGAACGGATCAAATCGGGATCAATGCCTTCATCTTCAGCTTTTCTAAAGAATAGTTTTTTTTGATATTTCTTTTTCCTGACCTTTTCTGCCTCATCGACATAATTTCCTGCAGGGATCACGACGATATCATTATTCTTATCGAGTATCGCTCGTCTGAATACGATTGACGAGACATGTCCTTCCCCAACCGCGCGAAAACTAATGATGACACGCATCTGGCCATCCTCAAGATTGGTCCGATCGGGATCCTCAACAATCGATGGATTGAAGAACGCGGCGGATTCAATGGAATATTCGTGTGTAAAGTATGCGCCGATCAATAATTTCGTGAATTCATTCAATTCTTCGAACTCAGCGCCGGCAGCCTGAATTTGAGGTTTGACCTTTTCACAGTTCTTCAGTAATTTCCGCGTAATGTTGCGGTGCCGTTTTGAAAAGTCCTGCAACAGAGGAGAGATCAGTGCGAAAACATGCGAATGGTCGTAAGCGAGAACTTTTTTGATCAATGCGATCGCGCGGTCGTCTCCACTAAAGAAGAATCTGGCGATCACCCGTCGAGGATCCGGGTCGACTTTTACAAGTTTCCGTTGTATGCTTAATCTCATAAATGGTATTTTATCCTAAAATACAAAATAATGCAGCAACTTCCTTCAATGCTGGAAATTGTGTAAATCTGAGTTGAAAGTTGTAATGAACTTTTTTTCGATCAGTACTAACTTTAAATTTTAAACACTAAAAATCATGGAAAAGTATAATCAAGACGGCACACTGCAGGATCCGGAAATGAACATTGACAGTCCGTACAACACGGAAGGCACGGAGGATCAATATAAAGATTCACTAACGAATGATGAGAGTGCGGATACTGATCCGAACGATGTCAAAAATAAGCCGTCTTTCAAAAAGGATAAAAACATAAACGAACGCGGTCGCTTTGATGGCGAGATTGGGATATAGATAGTGTTTGGTTTACAGTTTACAGTTAACAGTTTGCAGTTAACAGTTAAACTGATCTCTCACTAATAGGCAAACAATTCCTGAAGAGCAGTTTCGAATCTGCCTTTGGCAAGATATTGGTCTTCCAGCGCTTTTGTGAATGGAATCGGCGTGTCGAGGCTTGCAACCCGTTTTACCGGGCCATCGAGCCACTCGAAGCAGTCCTCCATGATCATTGCTGATATATCGCTAGCAATTCCGCCAAACATCGAATCTTCCTGAAGAATGATGCATTTACTGGTTTTTTTGACCGACGCATACACAGTTTCCTTATCAAGGGGCTGTAATGTCCGAAGGTCGATAAGATCCGCAGAAATATGAGGATTCAACTCGAGCGTCTCAAGCGCCCAGTGTACTGCCGCTCCGAAGGCAATAATCGTTAGATCTTTCCCTTCACGAAGCAATGTCGCTTTACCTAACGGTATTGTATAATAATCTTTTGGCACATCCTGATAGATGCTGCGGTACAAAAGTTTATGTTCGAAAAACATCACAGGGTTGGGATCGTTGATAGAGGAATTGAGAAGCCCTTTTGCATCATACGGAAACGCGGGGTAAACAACCTTTAATCCCGGGGTTTTTGTAAACCATGCCTCATTTGTCTGAGAATGGAATGGCCCGGCCTGAGTTCCGCCGCCGCACGGCATCCGCACTACCACATCGGCATTCTCATTCCAGCGGTAGTGGACCTTCGCAAGATAATTGACGATCGGGTTGAAGCCGGTCGACACGAAATCCGCAAATTGCATTTCGACGATTGCCTTATATCCGTTGATCGATAAGCCCATCCCGGCAGAAACAACGGCAGATTCACATATTGGGGTATTGATGATGCGCTCTTTGCCGAATTCATTCACAAATCCGTCGGTGATTTTGAACGCGCCGCCGTACTCAGCGATATCCTGACCCATGATGACAAGGTTGTCATGTCGATGCAGCGACTGTCGTAGTCCTTGTGCGATCGCATCCACAAAACGAATGTTCTCCGATTCGCCCGATGGCTCGATTAATTCAAACTCGTAAGGTTTATAAACATCGTCGATTTCCGTCTTAAGATCGGCTTTGATCTCAGATTCAGTATTCGCTATTAACAGGTTCTCGTCGATCTCGTGCTTGATCTCATCGCGCCACTTCTGGTCTTTGTCGGCGCGAAGAATATTCTGCTTTAACAAATACGTGCGAAAATTATCAACCGGATCTTTTTCGGCCCACATATCCATCAATTCCTGCGGAACGTACTTGGTACCACTTGCCTCTTCGTGGCCACGCATCCTGAAAGTCTTAAATTCGATAAGAACCGGACGTGGATTCTGCCTCATCGAAGCGACAATCTCCGAAAGTTCATTAAATACCTCGAGGATGTTGTTCCCGTCGAGAATGTGTGATTCCATTCCGTACCCGATTCCCTTGTCGGCGAGGTTTTCACATCTATATTGTTCATGTGTCGGCGTAGAAAGTCCGTAACCGTTATTTTCTATGATAAACAAAACCGGCAAATCCCACACGGCGGCGATGTTCAGGGCTTCATGGAAATCACCTTCACTGGTCGCGCCTTCACCGGTAAACACTGCGGTAACTTTTCCGTTTTGCTTGAGCTTATTTGCAAGTGCGATTCCATCGGCGACTCCCAGTTGTGGTCCAAGATGGGAAATCATACCAATGATCTTGTAGTCCTGAGTCCCGAAATGGAATGATCTGTCGCGGCCTTTGGTAAATCCATTTGCTTTTCCCTGCCACTGCGAAAACAATCTGTATAAAGGAATGTCGCGGCCCGTAAAAACACCCAGGTTTCGGTGCATGGGAAGAATGTATTCGTCCTCTTCAAGAACTGCTGTAACTCCGACCGAAATAGCCTCCTGCCCGATTCCCGAAAACCATTTTGAAACTTTCCCCTGACGGATGAGGATCAGCATCTTCTCTTCGATCAGCCTGGGCTTGAGAAGCCTTTTGTATAATTCCAGTAATTTTTCGTCTGTCAGGTTCCTTCTTTCGAAATTCATTTTTGGCAGCGGATTGTTTAACGCATGTCAAAAGTATAAAAAAATACCTGCAACGAATCTTTTTCATTAACATTTTTGGACTGTTGATAACTTTTGAAAATCGTTTCTGTATATATTATTTACATTTGTGTTTTCGGGCTTTCACGGGCCATAGAGTTATTAACGAAAACTAAATAGTATGCAGAACATTCCCAGTGTGGATTTGCGTGATTTCCTTTCGGGCGACCCGGAACGCAAGCAAAAATTTGTAAATGAAATCGGTAAGGCATATGAAGACATTGGCTTTGTAGCATTGAAAGGACATTTTCTTGACGAGAATCTTGTCGATAGCTTATATTCGGAAGTCAGGAATTTCTTTTCGCTTCCGGTCGACACTAAAAAGAAATACGAAATTCCCGGAATCGGCGGGCAGCGCGGATATGTATCGTTTGGTAAAGAACATGCAAAAGGGCGTTCTGCCGGTGACCTGAAAGAATTCTGGCATTTTGGACAATACGTAGAGAACGATCCTAAACTTGAGGCGGAATATCCGGCAAATGTTACTGTCGAGGAATTGCCAAAATTTAATGAGGTTGGCCGCGAAGCATACAAGATGCTTGAAAAAACGGGCGTTTACGTTTTGCGTGCACTTGCTTTATACCTCGGCCTCGATGAATTCTATTTCGACGATAAGGTAAAGAACGGAAACAGCATCCTCCGCCCTATCCATTATCCTCCGATTACCGATGAACCGGCAGATGGCGCGGTACGTGCAGCGGCACATGGCGATATCAACCTGATCACACTTCTGATGGGTGCGCAGGGCAAAGGCCTTCAGGTACAAAACCATGACGGTGCCTGGATCGATGCGATCGCGGAACCCGATGAACTCGTCATCAATGTGGGCGACATGCTTTCGAGGCATACAAACAACAAACTGAAATCGACGATTCACCAGGTGGTCAATCCGCCACGCGAATTGTGGGGAACTTCACGATATTCGATTCCTTTTTTCATGCATCCTATCAGCGAAATGTCTCTTAACTGTCTGGAAAACTGCATCGACGAAGACCATCCTAAACTTTATGAAGATATCACGGCGGGTGAATTCCTGCATGAACGATTAGTTGATCTTGGTCTGATCAAAAAATAATGAAAACCAACATATTCAAAAGACATTGAGATCACTTGATGTCTTTTGCTTTTTTCTGCATCATCCGGTCATCCGCAAATACATGTCAAAAAAACTAAACAATCTTTCAGATCTCGGCGGATTCGTATTTTCGACGAACAAGGATTTCTCTTTCGATTCGGAAGAAAATAGCGAGGAAACCTTGCCGCCAGCCAAACAGAAACTCGAAGCACACCTCGATAAAAAGAACCGCGGCGGAAAAGTTGCGACCATTATACGAGGGTTCCAGGGATCCGAAGAAGATTTGAAGCAGCTTGGCAAAATGCTAAAAACCAAGTGCGGTGTCGGCGGCGCGGTAAAAGACAACGAAATTATCATCCAGGGCAATTTTCGGGATAAGGTCATGCAGATATTGCAGGCTGAAGGATATTACGTGAAACGTGTCGGAGGTTAGTGGAAATAAGATTTTAGATTTTAGATTTTAAATTTTAGATTATAGATTATAGATTTTAGATTTTAGATTTTAGATTTCAATCTGGCCCATAACCAACAATTAGCAATGATTCAAACATCGGAACTCATATTAAACCCGGACGGCAGCGTTTACCATCTGAACCTCCGGCCGGAACACATCGCCAACGACATCATATTTGTCGGCGATCAGAATCGTGTGGAAAAGATTACGCAATTCTTCGATCACATTGAGTTTTCGACGCAAAAACGCGAGTTTAAAACCCAGACGGGAATTTTCAAAGGCAAAAGGATGACTGTGATGTCAACCGGCATCGGACCCGACAATATCGACATTGTCATGAACGAACTCGACGCACTGGTCAACATCGATCTCCAGACGCGCGTTCCAAAAGAGAATCTCACTTCACTAAATATCATCCGTATCGGCACATCCGGGTCGTTACAGGCACACATTCCCGTTGACAGTTTCGTAATGTCGAAATATTCGATCGGACTCGATAACATGCTTCGCTCCTACCGCATCGACGACATCACCGATAAAAATGCCGAAGAAGCTTTCATTGCCCATACCAACTGGGATTCAAAGAAAGGCAGGCCATATGTGGTGTCTTGTTCGAAGAAACTGGAAATGCTCATAGAAAGTGAACGGATGCACAAAGGAATAACAGCAACTGCGGGCGGATTCTATGGGCCGCAGGGTCGCATCTTAAGACTCGAAATTCAGGATAATGACCTGAATACGAAGATGGATAACTTCAAATATAACGACAATGTTATCACCAATCTTGAAATGGAAACTGCGGCGATCTACGGCCTTTCCGCGTTACTTGGCCATCAAGCGCTGTCATTGAACGCGATCATCGCCAACCGTGCAAACGGAACTTTCAGCGCTGATCCTTATTTCGCAGTCGACCAGCTCATTGCTTATGCGCTCGATAAACTCGCAACGACATGAAGTCATTAAGAATCGTCGGTGTTCCCGAGCATTTCAACCTGCCTTGGCATCTGGCGATTGACGATGGCGAATTTTTGTCTGAGAATATCGATTTAAAATGGGCTGACATTCCTGAAGGCACGGGAAAGATGTGCGCGATGCTTCGTGATGGAAGTGCCGACATGGCGGTAATACTGACCGAAGGCATTGTTAAGGACATCGCTGCGGGAAATCCATCCAAGATAGTGCAGGTTTATGTGGAATCGCCATTGATCTGGGGCATCCATGTCGCCGCCAACTCAAACTATAATTCATTATCGGAACTACAGAATAAAACTGCGGCGATCAGCAGGTTCGGATCGGGATCGCACTTGATGGCATGCGTGAATGCAGATCAGCAGGGCTGGGATCCGGCGACTATCCCGTTCGAAGTCGTGAATACGATTGACGGCGCCGTCGATGCGCTGTCTCAAGGCAAAGCCGATTATTTCATGTGGGAAAGGTTTATGACAAAGCCGTTGGTCGACCGGGGCGTTTTCCGTCGGATTGCCGATTGTCCTACGCCATGGCCATGTTTCGTCATTGTGGTGCGCGACGAGATCCTGGAATCCGATCCGGAAGCGATCAGGAAGATTTTGAAGATCATCAACAGAAAGACATCGCAATTCAAAAATATCCCGGGAATCGATAGACTATTGGCGACGAGATTCAATCAAAGGCCTGAGGATATCGCCGATTGGCTCTCGCTGACAAAGTGGTCGGCAATGTTCCCGACTGAGGCGATGTTAAACAAAGTTCAAAAACAGCTGTTTGACCTTTCGCTTATAGATAAAATGGGTACTTTTGCTGATATGGCAAAGGCAATTTAGCCTTCCTTTTCTGTCTCGGATGGTAAAGCTCAGGGATATCCCGTTTAAAAAAATCTTCGAACGTCTGCGGATTCAGAGACCTTGGGACATGGTCATCATTTTTTTTCTGAATGTCCTTATTGCCGTTCCTGTTTTTCTTATCGTTCACCAAAACCTGATCGATCCGAATTGGTATTTCGGAATCGACAGGATCGTGTTGTTTATCGTGATCCTGATACTAATTCAGCTTGTGCTACGGATAATGCGCCGGATCATCATTATAGCGATTGCCTTATATCTTGTAGCATTGGTATATGGTAGTGTGTTTGGCGGTTACGGATTCATGAGCGTTTTTGAAGATTATCGCGCGCTTGTTTATTCGATGGCTGACAGCCCGTATCCACAGGACCTGATCATTTCGAAATTGCTTCCGTTCCCAAACAAAACCAGAATTATCAACGCAGTAGATTACAACAATCCGAAGGTCCGCAATTTCGCGGTTATGGCCACGACGAAGCATTTCCGGAATTTTAAACGGTATGGCGATTACCGTGCGTTGATACAATGTTTTGCTGTTTTTCACGAGATCAACAGCAATTGGAACTATGTCAATGATCCAAAAGGGCGCGACTATATTGCCAATGCAAGCGAATCTGTCGATCTGATGTCGGGCGACTGCGATGATCATTCTATTTTAATGGCAGCCTGCGTTCGCGCGGTCGGCGGAACTCCGCGACTGATCCATACTACGGGTCATATTTATCCTGAGATCCTTGTCGGAAATAAACGCGATCTCGAAAATGTACATTATCTGATCAAAGAAGTACTGTTTGCCAAGGAAAGCAAGGGAAAAGACATCCACTACCATATCGATGAGCGGGGCCAGGTTTGGCTCAATCTTGATTACACTGCTAAATTCCCGGGCGGCCCATTCATGTCGGAGGAAATCCTTGGAGCGCTTACTCTCAATTGATTTCTTAATATCTTATAAGAAATTACGTGTTGATTTTTTATATCTTCGCTTGTATAAACCCCGGCTTTTATGAAAAAGATTTTACTGGCGGCCCTGCTGTTCTGCGGCTTTTTACAGGCTCAGGAGTCAGATACGCTGAGCATGTTGTCACGGCGGAATGAAATCAGGACGGATTTGATTTCGACCATCGCCGATTCGCGCTTCAATCTAAGCTATGAACGATTTCTCGATAAAGATTGGTCGGTTGGTTTGAGCCTTGGCTATGCCAACAGCGACAAGATCAACGAGGATTTCGACCGCGGTTATCGCAATTACAGGCCGGAATACGACATTACGCCTTTTGTCAGGTACAATCTTTCAAAAAGCCTTAAGAGTTTTTATTTTGCTGAAGCATTCATTTCTGCCAATGGGGGCGACTTCAAGGAAACCGTTCGCCGAACTGACGGCACATCCGCTTATTATGAAAACGAGAAAAGCACCTATTCTGATTTTGCTGCCGGTGGCGGGTTCGGATACAAACTTTATATCAGGGAACAGTTTGGGATCGAGATTCTCGTGGCTTTCGGAGCGAATCTGTTCAATACGGATAAAAGCCCGGATGTAATTTCACGAGTTGGATTGAGCGCGGGATACAGATTTTAATACATGATTCAGATGAAAACCCTAAGATACTTTTTACCGATAATCATCCTTGCACTTTTTGGCTGCGATACCGATGATGATGGATTTTACAACCGCATATATATCGATGCCGAGAACCTCGTGTCGATCGATACAGAGGCCGATTACAATATAGGCGACCTGCTGTTTGTAAACGGTGTCATTCCGCGTTTTATTGACGAGCCGGGTGAATCTTTGCCACTCGACCTTCGCAGGACGACCGGGAATGCGCCATCATTCACGTTTTCGTTTGTCCTCGAAAAATTAAATGGCAGTGAATGGCAGGTTGTTGACCTGACGGGTAATTTTTTCGAAGAAGATGGAAACTCAATCGCCGGATCTTTTATCCAGGCCGATGCCGAATACGACCGGCCACGCCAGCCGCTCCCGGAGGAGCACGA
>CBDUBP010000083.1:0-9843 GCA_965365415.1 uncultured bacterium
GGACAATACTGAATGTAAGATCGTTTCCGTTGACTGTCGGCTGCAAGGGAATAATTGCCGTACCGATCGTAAATGTATTTGGAGTATTGTATGCAAGTCCGGTCGGAGCCACTGCATTAACCGTGATGTTTAAACTGAAAGACACGTTTCCTCCTGAATTGGTCGCCGTTACGGTATACGATGATAAAGGTGAAACTACAGTCGGCGTTCCGGATATCGCTCCCGTCGCAGTATTGAAACTCAAACCGGCCGGAAGCCCCGGAGAAATTGAAAAACTAAGGGAATTTCCCGTAACTGTCGGCATCAACGGCACAATAGCCGAACCAACGGTGTAAATGTTATTGATGTTATAGGAAAGCATTGACGGAGCAACCTCGTTTACTGTAATGCTGAGGTTGAAGCTTGCACTTCCGCCCGTGTTTGTTGCTGTTACAGCGTAAATGGTTGTAGGTGAGATTACTGCAGGTGTTCCGGAAATTACGCCATTTGAAGTATTAAATGTCAACCCTGACGGCAATGCCGGCATAATGCTGAATGTCAATCCGGTTCCTGATACGGTCGGTGTCAATGGTATGATTTCGGATTCGATCGTGTACACGTTTGGAGTCGGATACGATAAAGTATGCGGAGCGACTGCATTCACCGTCATGGTGATCTCGAACGATGTGCTTCCTCCTGAATTTGTCGCAGTTACCGTATATTGTGAGGTCGAGGTTACAACTGTAGGAATACCTGAAATTATACCCGTCGTTGAATCAATCGTTATTCCAGCCGGAAGAGATGGCGAAACGGTAAATGTAAGTGCGCTTCCCGAGACCGATGGATTTAATGGGGAAATTGGCGATTCGACAGTATAAACATTCGGACTCGCATATGACAACGCCGATGGCGCTGCGTGATTTACAGTGATCGATAGATCGAATGATGTGCTTCCTCCTGAATTTGTTGCAGTGACCGTATATATTGCAGCTGATGATATTGCACTCGGTGTTCCCGAAATCACTCCTGAAAATACATTGAAGTTCAGTCCCGCCGGCAAGGCCGGAGCGATTGAGAACGAAGTCACATTTCCAACAACTGTTGGTGTTAATGGAGATATGGTACTACCGACATTAAAGATATTTGGAGTAGGATATGCCAGTCCGGCCACGCCAATGTCATTCACTGTGATCGTTATCCCAAACGAAACAGTTCCGCCCTGATTGGTGGCCGTCACGGTGTAAATTGCTGTTGAAGTGATGGCCGTCGGTGTACCCGAAATCACGCCTGTAGACGTATCAAAGTTTAATCCCGCCGGAAGCGCTGGGCTTACTGAATATGATGACACCGATCCTGAAACAATGGGCGCGAGCGGAATGATTTCTGATCCGACGGTATAAATATTTGGACTTTCATACGACAATCCGTTAGGCGCGGCAGGATTCACGGTAATGCTCACATTAAAAGTAGTGCTTCCACCCGTGTTTGTTGCTGTTACTGTATAGAGAGCGGTCGATGCCACAGCACTCGGAGTTCCCGAGATCACGCCTGTAGTCGTATTAAACAACAATCCTGTGGGAAGTGAAGGCGCGATACTGTATGAAATGACATTTCCGCTGACTGTCGGCACGAGTGGTGTAATCACGTTGCCTAGGGTAAATACATTCGGTGAGTTGTAAGTCAGCGCGGCAGGCGCGACGTCATTAACTGTAATCGATATATTAAAAGTGGTGTTTCCGCCCGAGTTCGTAGCAGTGACCGTATAGTTGGCCGTAGCCGAAACAGAAGAAGGTGTTCCGGATATGATACCAGTTGAGGTGCTAAAAGTCAATCCCGAAGGAAGAGACCCTGAAATGCTGTAAGAAGTTACAACTCCCGAAACCGATGGTGTCAGTGGAGTGATTGAACTTCCGACGGTGTAAACATTCGGCGTGGTGTACGTCAGTGATGTCGGCGGGATATGATTGACGCGGATCGAAAGATCGAATGTAATATTCCCACCCGAATTTGTTGCGGTGACGGTATAGATCGTTGTTGGGGAAAATGCAGATGGCGTCCCTGAAATTACTCCCGTTGATGTATCGAAAACAAGTCCCGCAGGCAGTGCCGGAGAAATCGAATAGGAAATAATATTCCCATCAACAGTTGGCGACAGGGGCGTGATCGCAGTTCCGATCATGAATACGTTCGGAGTATTATACGATAATGCCTGAGGTACCGATTCGACCACACCAATCGACACGACAAACGAAGTGCTTCCGCCTGAATTGGTCGCCGTTACGGTGTAATTTGACGCAGATGTAACTGCTGTCGGCGTTCCTGAGATCGCACCTGTAGCAGCGTCGATCGTCAATCCTAACGGTAGTACAGGATTAACCGAATAATTTGTTACTGTTCCTGAAACGGATGGCAGAAGTGGCGAAATGGTATTTCCAACCGTAAAGGTATTTGGCGTATTATATGTTAAAGCAGTAGGAGCAACGGCATTTACTGCAATTGAAAGGACAAACGTAGTGTTTCCGCCTGAATTGCTGGCCGTAACAGTATAATTTGCTGCAGCAGATACGATCGAAGGCGTGCCGCTGATCGCTCCGGTCGAGGTATTAAAATCGAGCCCTTCCGGCAATGACGGTGATATCGAATAGCCGACTACCGATCCCGTAACTGTTGGCATAAGCGGCGCAATTGTCGAGCCTACGGTAAACACGTTCGGGGTATTATAAGTTAGTAAACTTGGTGGAACCGCATTTACCGTTATCGAGACATTAAAATTCACACTTCCGCCTGAATTGGTCGCCGTGACCATGTAAACTGCCGCAGACGAAATCGCGCTTGGTGTACCTGAAATCACACCGCTGGTTGCGTTTAATGTCAGTCCTGCAGGCAATGCCGGCGAAATTGAATATGAACTTACAGCACCGGTCACCGTTGGATTTAATGGCGTGATGGCGGATCCAACCGTATAAACATTTGGTGTCGGGTAAGAAAGTGCTGTCGGCGCAATGTCATTAACCGTTATCGCAATCTGGAATGTAGTATTTCCACCTGAATTAGCTGCCGTCACAGTATACTGTGCGCTCGATGTTACACCAGTAGGCGTTCCTGAGATTATTCCGGTTGTTGCATTTATTGTCAAACCTGCAGGAAGTGCAGGCGATACACTATAATTTGATACGGTTCCGGTTACCGTTGGGCTTAATGGGGAAATCGGCGTACCGACAGTAAACACGTTCGGCGTAGTATAGCTTAAAGCGGATGGTGCATTTTCATTAACTGTGATTGTAATGTCAAACGTTGCAGTCGATGTAGCATTCGTCGCCGTTACAGTATACGTTCCCATTGCGGATCCGGTAAGCGGCGTTCCCGATATGACCCCCGTACTTTGGCTGATTACGAGCCCGGCGGGCAGCTGCGGCGAGACCGTATAATTATTAAATGGATTCCCGGTTACTGTTGGCGTCAGGGGCGCTATTGCCTGGCCTGCGGTGAACACGTTTGGCGTATTGTAGACAAGTGCTATTCGTTTGCCGCTTAATGAGAAATTGTTGAATGTAACACGATCTCCGTTATCGGCAGTCATGTTCGGACCGGTGAATCGCAGACGAATTTTAAAATTCGGATTGTTATTTGCCGCTGTAACGCCACTGAAATCGACTTCAAACAGCTGGAAGACTGATGTAAGCGGCATCGCAGATGTTATGCCTGAAGCAGTCCACACCGGTGCTCCGGCCACAATTGAATAATCGATCACAAAACCATCGGCGGCGTTTTCATTTTTGGCAGCGAATGCAAATTTGACATCTTTATATCCGGCGGACGACAAATTAAAGATCATTGTATTTTCAAGACCATTGTTCTGGAATGGCTGTGTAACCTGCAATCCACGCATGTTGCTCGAGGCGAATGGAAGATTGTTATTGGCTTCCGGGATATAATTGATCGCGGTTGCACTGTTTCTTCTTTCCATCGATCCTTTACGCCACAGCGGATGACCATTCGAATATGGATACCCGGGGAGAGACGATTGGAACTGAAGTACGCCTTCAGCAGGAACCTCAAAGGTCGAATTCAGTGCTGTTAGCGGTGTATCGTTCGGAATCGCAGTGTCCATCATCCAGAAATATATCGGCTCTACTACGGCGACAGGATCGGCAGGAACAAAATGCGCGGTGACCTGGAAGTTTGTCGACAGCACAAGAGTGATTTCTTCTTCGGTTGATGTCGATGCGCCCGACCAATGGCTGAATTCATAACCTGGGAGCGCAATGGCTTTTAAAGTGATCGGATGATTGGCGAAATATATTCCCGTCCAAGGATATGGAGCGGCACTTACGCCCGGCGTTCCATCTTTAATCTCGATCGTATTGATTTTGATATAACCTTGCGCCTCGTCAGATACGTCAAGCAATGCATTGATGTTATGCGAAATTCCAAACATCGCCCTGATATGGCTTCGTTGCTGTGCAGGACGAAGGTTACCAAAAGATTTGCACTGATTGACAAAGTACATCCAATCGCTCATGTCTTCGGGTCCTTTCCATCTCACGCACTGTTCCGGGACTTCAGGAGCCAGGACTGCCGCCATTGCGTCTGTCACGCTGTTGACTCTCGCAGATGTAAAATTTGTGTTGAGGATATCGGCAAAACGCGTGATAAAATATGATTCGAACGTCTCATTCTCAAGAAGCTTCCTGAACATCCTTGTCGACCATTCCGGATTTGGGGCTTCCGGTCCGTCAGGATCAACTGCTTTAGCCAATGAATTATCATTTGGATTGCTGAAAGTCGATGTCATGTCATGGATCGCCCACCGCCATCTTCCGTCGTGTCCATAAGGCGCATCGGGAGTGTATGTTGTGTTCTTTCTCCAGAATATGACATTATTCCCCGGCCAGTCGCGATTTTGCAGGAAAATGTTGGTTGCCCAATAGTCGACGAAACTCTCAGTATCCATTTGAGTCTGGATATAATTGTAGTTTGCAGCGTTCGCCAGTGAATTGTTCGTAATATAGTCGAACATGGCCAGAAAGTGCGTGTTGTCGCCTTCTTCGACATAGTATCCGTCATTTTCCAAAAGTTCGATTTCATTTTCAGGAATACCATGAACCCTGTTGAAGAATTTATCATCGTATTTCTCGCGCACGCTCATGATTCCCCAATACTCACCATTTATGAAGGTGATGACGGGCTGATAAGCTTCGATTTGTGTATTTAGTTTTGTTGCGAGGATGTTGCAAAGCGGATCGCGAAACAGCGAATTGTACATGTCGCTGCCGTTGTTTTTCATGACAAACCGCTTATAGCTTTGATAGGGTTCGGTCGGGAAGATCGGATAATCGACATCGTCATCACCATATTCGTCACGCGCATAGAAATTGAGCGATTTCTGTGGGTAGACTCGCGAGTGATTTCCCTGGATCCGAATCCCGATATTCTGATTCAAGACCGATTGGCCATTGACAAAGTAATGCATGTTCGCCTCGCGTTCATACGGCTGGCCTTTCCATTCATAATTTCCGACACCTGAGGAAGGCGTGGCAGTTGGATTGGCCGTTCTGTAATCATCGAAGGTTTTTCCGGCTACATATATTCCATCCTCGTAATCGAAAAGTTTGTTTTCGGAAAGGCTGATCGAAAGCACCGGAATGCTGTATCGCGATGCGCCCTGTGGCGAAACAAAGTAATTGCGGGTAACAGTCGGGCTTACGCCAACGCCGGGTTTTACGACTTTTGCACGTACGATCGTTGCTTTAAAGATGTTGACATTGGGAAAATACGGAGGAACAAAATCGTATGTCGACGATATATTTGAAACTTTATTCGGCTGCGACGTCCGGTCGACGATTGCAATCGGCCCTGTGTAGGTATTTGTGGTAAATGAATTGAACAACATCGGACCGAAAGCCTGGCCCGGAAGCTTAGGGTACTGATTCTTATAATTATAGGTTGTCCCGGCGAGGTTCGCAGGATCTGGATCTGATCCATCCAGTGTATAGATGATGCTCGCTCCAGGCTCTGTCGTAGAAATTGTCAGGTTGAAACCGGAAGTGTAAAAGCCTGAATTCTGTGAAAATACCGGCGGAGTGACTTCTCCCGCAGATGGACCGGATGAGTTGGCGGTTCCTGCGGTCGGTGTGGTAGTTGTAACAAATTCTCCGGTGCCGTTCGGGATCCGGGCAATTGAATGATCGGCCGCAAGTGAAGACGCAGGAGATGAATTGATCGCCACTCCTGAAGAATTCGTCAGCGTGATAACTTCACCATCGGCGCTGATTTTCCAGTTGGTGTGCAGCGGACTTGAAATTGATGTGCGGTTCTTATCAGAACAGAATATGACCATGTATTGTCCGGCTCCAATCATAATGTTTGGAAACACCCATTTAAAAGGCGCCGAAGGATCATCGGTCAATCCGTACCCGTTGAGACTGACTGCGGCTGCACCATTATTGTACAGTTCGACCCAATCCTGATAGGTTCCGTCTTCATCCGTTATCGTTGAACTGTTTGAGGCCATGACCTCATTTATAACAACCTGGGCTTTGGCTGTGGCAGCAGCAAAAAAGCATAAACCGGTAAGTAGCAACAGAGTAATTCTTTTCATAGTCAGTAATTAAGTCTTGTAAAAATATATCAATCAAATCGGTCATATAAATTTTCTCGATGCATAACCCGTAATCATCGACCATCTGCATTTATTTGAAAAGCAAAAAAAAGAGGATAACATTTACAGATTATCCTCTTTCTGTGAATTTTAACTTAAAACTAGCGTTTCAAAATCTTCTTTGTTTCGGTATATCCGTCTGCAGAAAGCTGCAGTAAATACAGTCCGTCGGAAATTTCAGAAACCTGGATTGCCGAGCCGGTAAGTGTTCCCTGAACGACAAATCTGCCATCAATCGTAAGAATTTTATAAGTCGCATTTGAGAAATTATGCGCAACGTTGAGCACTTCGGAAACCGGATTCGGATACACGGCAAACTGATCAGCCTGACGCGTTGGCTCTTCTACTGAAAGCATCGACGTTCCATGAACGCTGATGTTATTGAATGTCACGCGGTCGCCATTGTCGGCAGTCATGTTCGCGCCTGTAAACCTGAGTCGGATCTTAAAGTTCGGATTATTCTCTACCAACGAAATGGCTGAAAAGTCAGTTTCAAAAAGCTGGAATTGATCCGTCAGAGGCAGTGACGATGTAATGCCGGTTGAAATCCACACCGGCGATCCTGCATTGACCGAGTAATCAATCACGATAGCATCAGCCGCATTCTCATCTTTTGCCGCGAAAGCAAATTTAATATCGAAGAAGTTCGGCGTCGGAACATTGAAAATCAGTGTATTCTGAAGGCTTCCGTTCTGGAATGGCTGCGTGATCTGAAGTCCGCGCATGTTGCTTGTTTCGAACGGGATATTGTTGTTCGCTTCCGGAATATAGTTGATGTTGGTTGGCGCATTTCGGCGTTCCATCGAAGCTTTTCTCCAATTCGGGTCGGTTTCGGTGAAAGGATAACCGGCCAATGCCGACTGATATGCGATCGATGCGTTGAGTCCATCTGTTTCAAAAGTGGCATCAAGTGATGTAAGCGGCGTGTCGTTCGGAATGTCTGAATCCATCATCCAGAAGAAAACAGGTTCTTCAGTAGGCGCGGTGCCATCGGGGATAAAGTGTGCTACAAGTGTGAAATTAGATGCTGAAGTGATCGTGATTTGGGCTGTTGTAGCTGTCGACGCGCCTGTCCAATGGCTGAATACATAACCGGGCAGCGCAACGGCTTTGATCGGGATCGGAATATTTGAAAAGTAGATTCCGGTCCACGGATAAGGATTGCCGGTAATTCCGGGAGTTCCGTCTTTAATATCAATTGTATTGATGGTGATGTATCCGTGATTGACGTTTGAAACATTGAGGTTCGCATTGATGTTGCTCGCTATTCCAAATTTTGAACGGATGTGGTTTCGCTGGATTGCAGGACGCGCGTTCGCAAAATCCGACTCGAAGTCGAGGTACCAATCGCGGCCGTCAAGTGATGGCGGTGCTTCCCAGCGCGCAATATGTTCCGGAATTTCAGGTTCTATCACATCGTTCATCGAGTTGATCAGTCCGGTGACCCTTGTAGAAAGAAATACCGTATTCATTAAATCTGCGAACCGGTTGATGAATTGTGTCTTGAAATTGTTGTTCTCAAGCATCCTGCGCAGGAAAAGTGTGGATGCAGGTGGATTTGGCCATAAAGGACCATTGGTGGCAGTTGCTGCGGCAAGGGAGTTGCGGTTGAACGAGTCTGATCCGATCCCAAAAGTGTCATCCATGTCATGGAAAGCGAAACGCCATCTGCCGTCATGTCCGTACAACGCGTCTTCTACAAAACCTTCCGTGCGTTTTCTCCAGAATACGATGTTTGTCCCGGGCCAGTCGTTGTTGTCCAGAAAGATATTCGCGATAAAGTAATCCATGAAATTATCCGGATCAAGTCGGGTTTGGATGTAATTGTATTTCGCATCGGATGTCAGCGAATTATTCAGCATATAATCGTATAATGTCAGCCAGTCGGTATCGGTGCCTTCCTCTACGGCAGGAAAATCGAAATCATTTTCAAGCACATCAACATCGTCGATTCCGAAGATCTGCTTAAAGTAGTTATTATCTAATTTTTCGCGAAGGTTGAGGATGCCCCAGTATTCACCATTAAGGAATGTAATTGTTGGCTGATAGGATTCTGTCTCGACACGCAACGACTTGCAGATTTCCTGGTTAAGTGCATCGCGAAACATCGTCTCATGAAAATCTCCACCGGAATTCCGAAGTACCAATCGTTCGAAATCATTATCATCGACATCGCTGAAGAACGGATACTCAATTTTATCGGTCCCATATTCGCTTCGGGCATATATATTCCATGATTTGCTCCGGAATGCACGGGATGAACCGCCATGGATACGCAATCCGACATTTTGGTTGATCACTTCTGCGCCATTTACAAAATAGGTCATGTTGCCGACGCGTTCATTTTCGACGCCACTGCGATAATAGTTGCCCACATCCTGAAACAGTGCATCTTCATCGGGATTCGCAATTCTCCATGTATCAAAGTCGATTCCCGCGACAGATATTCCATCTTCATAATCATAAAGTACATTTTCATTGATTGCCAGCGAAACCACCGGAAGGTCAAATCGATTGGCACCTTCAGGAGTTACAAAGAATGTCCGCGTTACCGTAGGGCTTGAAAGCGCTCCGGGCTTGACGACCTTCGCGCGTACGACTGTTCCTTTAAACAAGGGGCTGGTCGGAATGTAAGAAGCAAGGAAATCGTATGTCGTACTGATGTTTGCAATTTTGTTCGGCTGCGACGATCGGTCAATGATATTAAGCGGAGCCGAATACTGGAATGACCGGTACGTGTTTGAAAGCATGCTTCCGGCAGGCTGCCCCGGATTTTCCGGATATTGATTTTTATAATTGTAAGTTTTTGGGATAATATTCGCCGCTTCGGGCTCGGAACCATCGAGTGTATATACGATCGTTGCCCCGGGAGTTGCTGTAGAGATCGTCAGGTTGAATGCTGATGTCTGAAAGCCGCTTTCATGTGAAAATGTCGGCGGCGCCAGCACTTCGGAAAATCCGCTGGCTGCATTTGCGGCATTGGGAGTGACCTGCTGGAAAAACACGAATGAGCCGGTTCCGTTGGGCAGCCTTCCATAAGAGATGTCGGATGGAATTTGTGTCGCGGGAACCATATTCACTGTCACGCCACCGGCATTGGTAAGCGTAAGAACATCTCCTGCAGAACTAATCTTGAAATTCGTATGAAGCGGGCTTCCGGGTGTTGTGCGATTTTTATCGGAACACCAAATCAACAGGTATGA
>CBDUBP010000084.1:0-9831 GCA_965365415.1 uncultured bacterium
GAAGCCTTGGAGGCAGACTATTGGAAGCCCGTCCAGGCCGGCGATCTCGACAATACGGATACAGATAGGGTGTACCGGCTGATCTCAAATTCAAAATCGAAAGTTTTCCTCGAAAGTTACCGCCTCCAAATGGCCGCAAGTCCGCATGAATCAGCCGCCGCCGAAGGCATAATCATTTCAATCGACAAGATCGTCGAACCGATAACCGACAACCATCTGGTCATTGAAGGTGCCGGCGGACTTCTGGTTCCATTAAATGACAATGATACCATCGCCGATCTTATAAAACCGGATTATAAAGTCATCATCGTTGCATCGGTTTATCTGGGCAGCATCAATCACACGCTCTTGACGATCGAGGCATTGAAAAACCGGAAGCACAATATTGCAGGAATCATTTTTTCAGGCCGCTCAAACGAAGCATCGGAAGAGATCATCTTAAAAAAGACCGGAATCAAATTGCTCGGAAAAATTGACGAAGAGCCGTATTTTGATAAGAATGTCATTCTTGAATATGCCGAGAGGTTTCGTGAAGCAATCGAGAAAGTCTAAAGTCCAAAGTCTAAAGTCCAAAGTCCAAAGTCTAAAATCTAAAGCCGAAGGCCACAGCCGCAGCTCTAATTATCAACTGTCACTTATCACTTATCAATTAAATTATGTCCTTAGTTTCCCGCGATCAAAAACACCTCTGGCATCCATATACCCAGCACAAAACGGCATTGCCGCCGATTGCGATCGTGCGGGGCGAAGGTGCGCTGTTATGGGATGAGAACGGTAATGAATACATCGACGGGATCGCTTCATGGTGGGTAAATCCTTTCGGGCATTCGAACCAAGTTATAGCCGATGCGATACACAATCAGCTCACTACGCTCGAGCATGTTCTTTTCGGTGGTTTTACGCATGAACCCGCGGTTTCGCTTTCGGAGCGGCTGATCGCGATGCTTCCTAAAAACCAGCAGAAATTATTTTTCTCCGACAATGGCTCTACCGCCGTTGAAGTCGCGATTAAAGTCGCCTTGCAATTCTTCCATAATAAAGGCCAGAAACGCCCGACGATCGTCGCGTTCGAAAATGCCTTTCACGGAGATACTTTTGCGGCGATGGCTGCCAGCGGGATCTCGCTGTACACGCAGGCTTTTGCAGGGATGTTCATCGACGTGGTCCGCATTCCCGTTCCTGTTATGGGAGCTGAAAACCAGAGTATCGACGCTTTAAAAAAAGCAATTTCAGATCGGCAGGTTGCCGCATTCATTTTTGAACCGCTGGTTCAGGGCGCGGCGGGAATGGTGATGTTCGATCCTGCGCCATTAAATGAACTGATTTCAATCTGCCGCGAAAACCAAGTGCTGACGATTGCTGATGAAGTGATGACGGGTTTTGGCAAAACAGGGAAAAATTTCGCATGCGATTATCTGGACGAAATGCCGGATATGATCTGCCTCTCAAAAGCACTCACAGGCGGGACGATCCCGATGGCGGTGACATCATTCACGCAGGAAATCTTTGACGCTTTTTACAGCGACGACATCAACAAGGCGCTTTTCCACGGACATACTTTTACCGCGAATCCTGCAGGTTGCGCCGCCGCGCTGGCCAGTCTCGACTTACTCGCATCAATTGAGATGCAGGAGAATTTGCGGCGGATCAACCAAAGACATCTCGAATTTGAAGCAAAGATCTCAGATCATCCAAAAGTGGCGAAAACGCGTGTGTTCGGGGTCATTTTTGCACTTGAAATCCAGACCGGCGGACATGAAGAATATTATGGTAAACTTCGCAATCAGCTTTACAAACACTTTATAGATTCGGGGATCATCCTTCGCCCCGTCGGCAATATTGTCTATGTTTTACCGCCCTATGTGATCACAGATTTACAGCTTCAAAAAATATATACATCGATTTCTGATGCGCTGAATATCATATAACTAATTTTATATCTTTAGTATAAAAATTACATATGATTCATCCCGATACGGAGCTTCAATTTATTAGCGAGGCTATTGGCTATGGCGTTGTTGCCAAAAAATTTATTCCTAAAGGTACCATTACCTGGGTCCAGGATGAATTAGATCAGGTTTTTACACCTGAGAAATACCAAAAGATCTCGCCGCTTATGCGGGATTATCTCGAAACCTACTGTTTTACCAATGGCGTGGGGAACCGCATTTTGTGCTGGGATAATGCAAAATTCGTCAATCATAGCTTTAACCCGAGCTGCATGTCGACGGCATATGATTTCGAAATTGCAATCCGCGACATCCATCCCGGTGAACAGCTGACCGACGATTATGGTTATCTCAATATCTCCGAACCTTTTGAAGTCGTTGATGAAGGAGCCGACCGTAAAGTCGTGTATCCCGATGATCTCTTAAAGTATTACCGCGAGTGGGACCAGCTGATCATCGACAATCTTCAGGCAATCAACAATCTTAACCAGCCGTTGCTTAAGTTCATTCCTGCCCGTACGTGGGATGATTTTCGGAAAGTCATAAATGGTGACGCCGAATTGCGTTCGCTGCTGACCTGCTATTTCGATCCTGCAAAAGAAAAGTCGGCCGTATAACCGCGAAGCCGTACTTTTGCAAAAAAGAATTTTGCATCAGTCTGTTTCGATAACTTCATTTTCATCGGTGTCGCCTTTGGGCAGCAGCGCCGACGATATTTGGGCAAACTATCTCGAAGGCAAACATGCTTTTTCCCGGAAACCTTTCGGAGATCAGAATGTTTGGGTTGCGCGATTGAACGAACGCGAAGATTCGATCATTTCCGGCATTGCTTCAGAACACAGATATAAGAATCTTGACCGTTCGGTTTTGCTTGCCATCGCTGCATCACGGATGGCCGTAAATCTGGCCGGATGGAACCACGGCGACGATATTGGCATCAACATCGGGTCATCTCGCGGCGCCACTGGCTTGTTCGAGCACCATCATTCGGAGTTCCTCAAGACCGGAAAGGCAAAAACACTTGCGTCACCAACCACTACTTTAGGAAACCTTTCGTCGTGGGTCGCCCAGGACCTGCAGTCGTCAGGTCCCGACATCTCGCATTCGATCACATGCTCGACCGGCTTGCATTCGCTGTTAAATGGAATTGCGTGGCTTCGTGCAGGAATGGCAGATAAATTCCTTGTTGGCGGAAGCGAGGCGCCGCTGACATCGTTCACCATCGCGCAGATGCAGGCGATGAAGATCTATTCGCGGCTTGATGATGACTTTCCATGCCGGGCAATGGATTTCGCAAAAACGTCGAACACGATGATCTTGGGTGAAGCAGCTTCGATCCTCGCGATTGAACCCGGACACATTCCCGGATCGCATGCGGTCGTTGAAGGAATCGGTTATGCGACCGAGGCACTCAGGCATCCGACATCGATCTCTGCCGAAGCCGATTGTTTCCAGAAATCGATGAAAATGGCTCTGGCTGATTTTGAGCTTTCGGATATCGATGCGATCATCATGCACGCTCCCGGAACCATTGCGGGCGACCGCTCTGAAATGGCCGCGATCGGAAAAATATTTGGCAGCAGTCTTCCGATGCTTACGGGGAACAAGTGGCTATGCGGTCACACATTTGCCGCCTCAGGGATTTTATCGATTGAGATGGCGCTCTTGATGATGAAGCACAATCAATTGATCGGTATTCCATATCTAAATCAGCATCAATCCCGAAAGATCCGCCGCGTGTTGGTGAATTCCGTTGGTTTTGGAGGCAATGCCGTTAGTGTGGTCCTCAGTTCAAACTTCGATATTCGTTGATCATCGGTTCATCGTCGCTGAAGGAATAGTTTCGAAGACTTATTCCAAGATCACAATTTTCCTGCTGACCATTTCCGAATCGTCGAATTATACAATGACTAGAACCGCCGTTCCCGGAGTGTCAAGAACGTTTGATGAATAGTTCGTCGATTCGACCAGATCACTCACAAGCAGCCTGCCTGTCATATCAAAGATCTCGACATTTTTGATCCTGTGCTGTGAGCGGATTTTTATTTGACGCGCATCGGAAAGAATGACGGTCTGCCGTTCGACGTTCGTCGGGTACGTTCCAAGAGTCTCGTTGGTGAATCTCAGTTCAAAACGGTCGTTGTTGGTGGTGGCTTCGGTCGTAAATGTAAATGGCGCCAGCTTCAGGTCGTGATAGGTCTGCGAAACTTTGTCGTACAGGTATACATTCTGGTTTGCAAATAGACCATCAAACGATTCAAGGCTGATGTTGAAGGTGCCTGCAATGTCTGTGAAATATCCCAACGGAATAATGTCGGCGTGGGAGAATGGGAGTCCGCGGCCCTGGATCGCAAGTGTAGTCTCATCGACCAAAGAATAGATCGACACCACGTTTCCGGCAGGAAAGGTCTTGCCGTCATACGCACGATCAAGTCCTAACGTCGCCCCATCGATATATCCGAGCAGCATCTCATCATAAGCAAACTCTGCATTCGAAATGCTGAGCCAGATACGATGTTTTTCGATTGTGGCCGTCGCATCTAGAATAGGTTCATCAGGTTCGCTTTGGCGGAAAAACTGCCCGTTTCCATTATGTCCTTTGGTGCGCATGCTGTTTCTGAAAAACACGTCGTGTGTGCCATTTTCAAGTGCTTCAATAAAAAATCCCTGGCCTGATGCGATCTTGCCATGCGGCGCATTGCTTGTCCCGGCCGCGGGATGCCCGGTTTTGACGCCGCCGGTGACGTTGTATTTTGCATAATCGTCACGCGAATAATTCAGCACATTGTTGCCATTGTTGGTTGCGCTGATCGCCCTGTTATGTGTCCACAGATAGATCGTTCCTCCTATGTATGATGCGTTTTCGGGATCCGTCAAAAATTCATCTGCATTGATTGCCGACGGATACGGGTTTCCGATCAGGTTAAATGAACCCGCGCCCTTCGTTACCGGAACCGCGATCGTTCCCGTATGGGGCGTTCCGTTGAATGTAGCTTCAATGGTCTGCGGAGTCGAGAAGTTCAGGTTGTTTGGCACTCTGGCAATGTAGCCACGTCCGGCCATCATCACATTTGTCGCCGATTGCGCAACATAATTGTTGATCGCTGGATTGAAATAATAATAAAGAGACGGCGTTCCCAGAATACTTAATTGCGTTCCGATGACCGGCGACGACCAATAGGTGTAATCATATTGTTTTAGCGGTGTCGTCCGGCGGTGCATCGTAATCGAACCATTGTGCACCGCATCTTCATCGTTTTGGATCAATGCGCCTTTATCGAGGATGATCAGGTTTCCGTCGACCGTAATGTCATTTTCCACTTCAATATAATCGCCGGCCTTGATGGTTAACGTTTTTCCGCTCGCAATGATCAATTCGCAGCATTTCAGGCTTCCACTGTGAGTGGTGTAATTTCCGTTTATGATAGCGGTTTTTGTCAGCGAAGGCTGGCCATTGCTCCATGAAGTTCCGTTCCATGTCGTGGTTGCGGCACAAAGCGGAAGTTCGAATTCATCCGCACCCATATCGGGCTCCGTTCCGCGAAGATCGCCGTCGATATCATCGCTAACCGACGAAATGGATACGCCGAGATTGTTCAAGGAAGTCGATAGCGGACTTAAATGCAGATCGCCATCAGATACAAATGAAGGTGAAATGCTTACCGAATGCTGATCTTTCCCCGTTGCACTTTTCCACTGCGATAAATTTGATTTTGTTCCGCCTCGATAACCAATATGTTGCGTCGAATGATAATTGTTATAATCAATTGAAGAAAATGCGGCTGACGTCACTGACGCATAAACAGCATATCTCGATCCGCCGCTGCTTTGTGCATTGACGAAAATATTGTTTCTGATATCAAGCGCGCTTCCGCCGATAATCCGCAGTGCTGCAGAAGTTCCGGTTTGCTGCGGAGCCGACATCCTGACGGTGTTGTGATAGAGCGAAATGTTTTGCCCGCTGTGGATCACGATTCCGTAACCATTGTTGTCGATGCCGCCATTTCCGTAACCGCGAACGTTGCCGATCATATTGTTATAAACCGTCGTCTGGTTGCCGGTAATGAATATGCCACTGACTGTCGAGCCGACCGTGTCGCGGACATCGTTGATCCGATTGTGGGAAATCGTTCCGTTACTGCAAGAGCCTGTCGTGTAAATGGCCGCAATCGTTGGGTTGTAACTGTAAGTGGGCTTTATAAATCCTTCAAAGAGGTTACCTGAGATGGTGTAATCTTTTATGTTGTTGAGGTAGACGCCCATAAATCCTTTGTCATCATCCGAAGCGGCACCAAAAGTACAGCCCGTTATTGTCCAGTTTTTAGATTGATTGGCGGCCGATCCGTTCCCGTTGATGTATACGCCCTGGCCGGCTTTGTCGAATTTGACATTGCTGATGGTGTTATCTGAGTTGGCTGCAGATGCCTGATTGCTGAGATCGGACCCCGTTGAAGCGATTCCCATTGAAAGTGCGCCTTGTGTCGATTGCTGTTCAATGATCAGGTTTTTGATCGTATTGTCGTTTGCACCATTTGAGCCGGATGAATTCAGCCAGATCACCGCGCGTGTGCTGTATTCCAAAGTATTTTTGTTGATCAGCGTCAGGTCCTGCGAGTTCGATCCATTGTTACTGCCATCGATAATGACGTGGTCGGCGCCGTTGAGTTTGAAGATTGCTGTCGTTGGCGTCCAGTTATTGATGTTGTCAGCCCTGATTATTATCGTTTTGCCGCTATTCGGTCGGATTGTTAGCGGCTTCGATGCGCCGGCGCCGGGATATTGGTTGATCGTTATGGGAAATGTTTCCCCGGAAGCTGTCGTATAAAGTTCCGCATCGAGCAGGAAGTTCACCGGTCCCGATGCGCCAACGGAATTCAAATGGTTAACCGCGGTTGTAATTGTCTTGAACGGTGATGGTTGTGAAGGACCGATTAAATAATCGCCGGATAATTGTGACATGGCCGTAGTCGGAAGCAATAAAAGCAGTAGGTAAAAATTCTTCATTTTGGTGGTATGAGCCGCCAAATGTGAAATAAATATCGATTAAATGCAAATATAATCGACGAATTACACTTTATTTTATTTTAAGGTTTTTTACTTTTTAATAATGAAAGTAAGAAGTTCCATCATTTTTGCCTGGATTCCAACGAGATAGCTTTAGCATAAACGAGTTCGGTTTCAAATCCGCGGCGCAGCAGGAAATCGCAAAATTTCTTTCGTTTTTTCATCAGATTGGACTCACGGATGCTCTGCCAATGTTTTTCCGCGACCGAATCAAAGCTTTCCGAATATTCCCCATCATCGATTTCCTCAAGTGCCGCATTGATATTATACTGCGAGATGTCACGCATTTTGAGTTCATTCACGATCCGCGTTTTGCCCCAGTGCTTGATACGATGCTTGCCTCTTGCAAAAGCGCGCGCAAACCGTTCTTCATTGAGATAATTGTGTTCGATCAGATGAGCAATGATTTCCGAACTTTCGAGTTCATCCAATCCGAAGCCACGCAATTTTTCGGAAACTTCCTTGTGACACCGTTCCTGGTAGGCACAGAAATTTTCTATTTTTTGACGGATTTCCCGTAATGTAAATTCAGGCATATTTTCACGAAAACGTTGTAGTGAAATTCTAACAATTTTATAAGGCAAAGTTATTGAATTCTAGTAAATTAGGTATAACTTTGTCCGGTCAAAACATATATACCAAGCCCTGATAATCAAGGTTTAAACACAATTGCTATGAAAAAATTTTTTGGTGGGGTTTTGTTTTTTCTGCTGTCGCATGCTGGTTTTGGGCAATCCATCTGGACTAACCCGTTAACTAGTCTCACGCCAATTAATTCGCTGGTTAATCCTTATACCAATGGAGATGTTTTTGATCCAAATTTAATTGTCAGCGGAATTGGGCGGGGTCCAGATACTTCCGATAATACCGCAAGCAACGCTTATAATATCGACGGTGTTAATTCGACAACTCTTAATTTGGATGATTATTTTTCATTTACACTTTCACCGGCTTCAGGTTACGAAATTAATTTTTCGAGTTTAATTCTAAATCACCAGAGGTCAAGTACCGGTGCCAATATCTTAGTGGTACGTTCCAGTTTAGATGGTTTCACAGCTGATATAGGTACGGCGTCGGTTACAACGGGAAGCCAGATGTTAAACATCGACTTAACTGCTGCTGCATTTCAGAATGTGAACACAACAATTACCTTCAGAGCGTACGTTTATGGTGCATCCTCTGCTGCGGGTACCGTGCGAATCAATAACTTCACTTTCAGCGGTAGTATTGCAACACCAACCGTCGACTGGTGCAACCTCCAATTCCCCGGAACCGATACCATTGATCTAGGAAACAATGCCACATTTTATGCACAATGCTACGAACCGGGAATAACGCCCGGCGCAGGTGCGGGCGCGGGAATTACGGCGTGGATCGGATATAGTTCTACGGATACAAATCCAAATACCGCAGGCTGGACATGGGTTCCTGCGACGTACAATACCGACGTCGGCAACAACGATGAATATTCGGCAACTTTTGGTGCCGCGCTTCCGGAAGGACAATATTATGTCGCGTCGCGTTTCCAACTTGGAACCGGCAGTTATACTTATGGCGGATTCAGTACAGGCGGTGGAAATTTTTGGGATGGAACGACATACCGCAGCGCACTGCTGACCATCAATGGCCCGACAACCCTCGATTGGGGAAATCTCCAGTCACCTCCAAACGGAAATCTTGTGCTTGGCGGTGTTTTCGATGTTTATGCACAGGTTTATGAGCCCGGCGTCACCGATAACGCGGGAACGCAAGGCGGCGGCATCACGGTTTGGATCGGATACAGCACAGCGAATACGAATCCTTCTTCGGCAGGCTGGACATGGACAGAGGCGGCTTTCAATCCATTCGGTGGCGGTGTCAGCAACGATGAATACGTGCTCGACATCGGCACGGTAATCCCGGGTGCAGGCACATATTATTATGCATCGCGATTCCAGCTCGATGACGGCGCATATCGTTATGGCGGAATCCAGGCGAGCGGCATCAACGGGAATTTTTGGGACGGAACCGAATTCATTTCCGGAATCCTGACCGTCACGCTTCCACCGATGCAGGAGATAAAAGTCAACGGCAATACCGGTGGCGGAACCGGCCCGATCACAGACGGAAGTACAACAACGACCGGGTTGAACAGCACATCATTCGGAACGACTCCAATCGGTACACCAATCGTAAAAAGTTTTAAGATAGAGAACGACGGAACGGCAAATCTTACTTTGTCGGGAGCGCCAATCGTAACCATCGGCGGAACAAACCCGGCCGATTTTACCGTAACGATCCAGCCGCCCGTAACCTCTTTGGCACCGGCCGCATCCACTACGTTTTCAATATCATTCAATCCGACGGCGGTCGGTGCGCGTTCAGCAGTAGTCTCGTTTGCGAATAATGATACTGATGAAAATCCGTTTAATTTCACGATCAGCGGAAACGGGCAATGCGGCGCAACTGCAAATACGGTTACGCCACTTTCGGGACCTGTCGGCACGGAAGTAACGATTGTCGCAACATCCAATAACCTTAACGGCGCGACTGCAACTTTCAACGGCGTCGCAGCAGCCGTCACACAAATATCATCTACACAGATCACAGTCGTCGTTCCTTCAGGAGCAACTACCGGTAGCCTGGTAACAACAAATGCCGAAGGCTGCAGCTCATCGACATACTTTACCGTCATTGATTTCAACGTTGCTTCGTGCGAAGGAAATACAGGTACGGCAAGATCGAATTTGTTTATCAGTGAAGTCACCGACCATGGTTCCGGAAGTCATTCGTATGTCGAGATTTTCAATGCGACGGGTGCGCCGGTATCGCTCAATGG
>CBDUBP010000085.1:0-9810 GCA_965365415.1 uncultured bacterium
AAAGGAAATAACTATCACCAACGGGAATCAAAAACCAGTTTCAGTTGCAAGATCGGGTCTCAAACCGATGGATTTGCCGCAAAGTGCCCAGGTGATCGGTTCTGAAGTCATCCAGCAGCAGCAGGCAATCAGGCTTAGCGAAGTCATAAAAAATGCAAATGGCGTTTATGTGAGTTCGGCGCGCGGCGGCGCACAGGAATCTTTTTTTTCACGAGGGTATGACATGTCGGCCAACAATATGTTCAAAAATGGTTTTCGTTTCAGCAGCGGTTCCATTCCCGAAGTTGCATCTCTTGATAAGATCGAGATTTTGAAAGGAAGTGCGGCGCTTCTGTATGGTAACGTCAATCCTGGAGGTATTCTCAACATGCTCACAAAAACACCGCATTTTGAACACGGCGGCGAAGTTTCAATGCAGTTTGGAAGTTATTCATTTTACAAGCCGACTGTCGATTTTTATGGCCCGCTTAACAAGTCCATTGCCTATCGTTTTGTTGGATCCTACGAAAATTCGGAAAGCTTTCGCGATGTCGTCAAGAACGAACGCATTTACATCAACCCGTCATTCCTATTTAAACTCAGCAAGAAAACCGAATTGATTGTGCAGGGAGATTATCTGAATGCCGACTGGACTCCGGATTTCGGAACGGGAATCATCGGGAAGGAAATCCTTGACCTGCCGAGAAACCTGTATCTCGGCGCCCATTGGTCGCATGGGAATACGGTACAATCTTCGGTGTCGGCATTGCTTAGCCATGAATTCAATAAAAATTGGAAACTTAATTTCAACAGTTCATTCCAGGATTACGAAAGAACTTCGAAAGGAACGGAAAGGATCCAGCCACAGGCGGACGGAACATGGAACCGTCCTCTTGGCCAGAATAAGAACACAGAACAAATATTAGGAGAGCAATTCAGCATCCAGGGAACTTTTAATACCGGAAAGATCAAGCATCAATTGTTTACAGGCGTCGATTACGAGAATTCATTTACGCAGGCATTTACATACACTTTCGCTGTGCCGACCTATGGAACGGGAAATATTCTCGACTTCGAGAATTTCGATCAGGGTGGCGCGATACCGCCGTCGACAAATACAAGGATCGTGGGAACAACCACGGACAGGTTCGGAATCTATGCGCAGGATCTGATCTCGCTTACCGACAGATGGAAAGTACTCGCAGGACTACGGTGGTCGTGGCAGGAAGCCGATGCGCAAACAGACAATTGGGTTGTTGATGAAGACGGTGTCGGATCTTGGGTCGCAGCTGATCCTTCGAAACGAAACGATCGTGCGTTTACACCAAAAGCAGGTGTTATCTTCCAGCCAAACCGTACGATGTCATTATTCGCGAGCTATGCAAATTCATTTACGCCGAATTCAGGAAATACGGTTGAAGGAACTCCGATTGAGGCATCGATCATCGACCAGTATGAGATCGGCGTGAAAAAAGATTTCCTCAACGGGCGGCTTCACACCAATCTGACCTTGTATCAGATCGTAAACAGCAATCTGGCACAGACGGCCGAATTCAAAGCAGATGGTTCGATAAATACCGACACCAGCATCAAAGTTCTCAATGGCGAGACAACCAGTAAAGGTGTTGAAGTCGACATTACGGCGACACCCGTCGACGGACTGAACATCATCGCAGGTTACAGCTATAACGACATGCGATTTACCGATACCAAAGCTACGAACGGCAGTGCGATCGAAGGCGACCGTGTGGTTCGTACACCTCAAAATACTGCAAACCTCAGTTTCTTTTATACGCTTCAGTCAGGTAACCTGAAAGGACTTTCATTTGGGGCACTTGGCAATTATATCGGAAAGCGCGTCGGTGGCTGGAACAACAGATATGTAGTAACCTCTGACGGTTCCCTTACGATTGAAGACCGTGAGATTCCATTGAGCGACTACACGACAATTGATGTTTCTGCAGGATATACATGGAAAAAAGTTTCGCTGCTTGTCAAAGTATCGAACATCACCAATACACTTAATTATACCGTTCACGAAAATTACAGCGTCAACCCTATCGCACCGACGCAGTTTCTTGCGAATCTTAAATACACATTTTAATGAAGCAGCAAACCATCCGCAACCTGCATCGCGATTTGGGATATTTCTATCTCGGTTTGATCATTTCCTTCGCATTGTCGGGAATCATGCTAAACCATCGCGAATACTGGCATCCTGAAAAATATACGGTAGAGACGCGGCCCGTAAAGGTCGGTGCCATCACAGAAAACCAAGTTTCGCAGAATTTCGCCGAAAAACTCGGAAAGGATCTGGGCATCGATGATAAGATGCGCCGTCATAATGTAAAAGATGGATCGCTGCGCATCTCATTCGAAAATCATGATGTTGAGATCGACATGGCATCCGGCAAGGGCGAGGTCGTTGCGTTCATGAAAACCCCGATCATCAGCCAGACATACAAGCTTCATAAAAGCACGTCGAACTGGTGGATCTACTATTCGGACATTTTCGGTTTATCGCTGATCATCATTGCGGTAACCGGAGCGATCATGATCAAATACGGAAAATTCACTTTTAAGGCGCGCGGGTGGAAACTTGCCCTGGCCGGAATCATATTCCCTTTGATTTTCCTTTTTCTGCTCGCTTAAAAACTATCGAACAAACTTGACGCGGATCGGCGGATAAATTGCTTCGGATGTGTTAGAATATTCATGTGCGAGTCCTTTGCCTCAAACGAACACAGCGGACTGAAGTAGTAATCCCTAACGCGTTTTCGCAAGAAAATAAAGGAATATAACTTTCATTACAATACCGATGATTGGATTTTCGTTAATAAAATCATAACTGATCATTAACCAAAATCACTCCTCATGGCCGAATTAAACAATGAAGCCAACAAAAAAGCTTCAACCACCAGACGGATCAGAAGTAAAAAACTCACTTGGAAAGTCGACCTGACCGCAATGGTCGACCTTGCATTCCTGCTGATTACTTTCTTTATGCTCACAACATCATTGAGCCAGCCTAAATCGATGGATGTTACGATGCCTGACAAAGTCGGCGCACCGATGCCGACCGATGAAAAGCGATCGATGACGATTTTGATCGGTGATGATAACAAAGTCAGATGTTTCATGGGCAAGCTCAATGACAATCCGATCAAAAATCTGAATCTACACACGCCTGAATTTCGGAAAGAACTTTCAGATCGCAAAAAGGATGTCCTCGCCTATTCGACCGCAAAAGGAAAACCCGATCAGGGCCTGATCGTATTGATCAAACCCGGAAAAAATTCACATTACGGCAGCCTTGTCGATGTGCTCGATGAAATGGCCATCCTCGATGTTCCAACGTATGCGATTGTCGACATCGATCCCAACGAAGCCAGATTACTAAAATAAAAAAACACCAATCTTACGAAAGGTGCTTTTCAATTATTACTTGTCAATTGTCAATTCTTGAGTGGTATATTTTGCAATATCTCTAGCACAAATTTCCAATATTTCTGTGCTGATGAGATGCTTGCGCGTTCATCCGGCGAATGTGCACCGTGGATCGTCGGGCCGAATGATATCATGTCCATTCCGGGATAGTTCTTACCGATGATGCCGCACTCGAGTCCGGCGTGGCAAGCGACGACTTTTGGCTTTTCCCCGTTTTGTTTTTCATAGATTCCTACAAGGACATCGAGAATTTCCGATTTAACATTCGGTGTCCAGCCCGGATACGATCCGCTGAAGGTGACTTCGCAGCCTGCCAGTTCGAACGCGGAACGAAGCGCGTTTGCCAGATCGAATTTCGAGCTTTCAACAGAAGATCGCGTCAGGCAATTGATCCGGATTTCGCCTGATTTTACCGTCACGCTCGCAATATTGTTGGATGTTTCCACAAGATCTGGAATATCTGCGCTCATTCGATAAACACCATTGTGGGCAGCATAAAGCGCACGGATCAATCCTTCCTGGACGACGAGCTCCATGACTTTTCCGGGAAGTGTGGTTTTGCTGATCTCTATTTGAAGATTTGGTTCGGTTGTGGCAAATTCTTTTTTGATGTCGTCAATGACCTTTTGCATTTCAGGCATGAAAATATCTTCATACATCGTCGCGATTACGACTTTTGCCCGGCTTTCACGCGGGATGGCATTTCGCAGACCGCCACCTTCAATTTCAGAGATCCGCAGCCCGAAATTTTCAAACGCACCCGACATTAGGCGGTTCATGATCTTATTTGCGTTTCCGAGACCTTTGTGGATATCCATGCCTGAATGTCCGCCCGATAAGCCTCGCACAGCGATCTCATATCCTGCCGAACCTTCGTCGACATTCTCTTCAAGATACATTCGGTGCGCGGTTACGTCTATCCCGCCGGCACATCCGATATCGATTTCATCATCCTCTTCCGTATCGAGATTGAGCAGGATCTCACCTTTTAGCAAACCGCCTTTGAGGTTGAGCGCGCCGGTCATTCCGGTTTCTTCATCGATCGTAAACAATGCATCAATCGCAGGATGCGCAATATCGGTACTTTCCAGGATGGCCATGATCGTCGCGACACCAAGACCATTGTCGGCTCCGAGCGTTGTTCCGCGCGCACGCACCCAATCGCCATCTACATACATGTCGATCCCCTGGGTTTCGAAATCAAAATTTGTATCGGCATTCTTCTGATGGACCATATCGAGATGGCCTTGCATGACTATTGTCTTTCGGTTTTCCATTCCCGGAGTCGCCGGTTTGCGGATGATGACGTTTCCAATTTCGTCTTCAATGGTTTCAAGATTCAGTCGCTGTCCGAAATCCTTCATAAACCGGATGACGCGCTGTTCTTTTTTGGAAGCCCGCGGCACGGCATTCAGATCGTCAAAATTTCTCCAAAGTGCCTGTGGCTCGAGGTTTAGTATTTGTTGATTCATTGTGTTTAGTTTGTAGGCGCAAAGTTACAAAGATTGCGTTCGTTGGCTGCAAGGTTTTCACGAAACGCATATATTTACGTCGCTATGGAGAATTTCAGGAAATACATATGGGCAGTCGTACTTGTATTGCAGATCGTCGTTATGCAGATCATGTCGGCGTTTCCGGATTTCGTCGAGCGATACTACAGCAACGGCATCTATCCTGTCATTTCCAGGACATCCCGAATCATTTTTGGATCGATTCCGATCTCAGTCGGAGACATCATTTACATCTTGGTAATCGTTTACTTGCTGGCACGACTGATAAAGACAAGAAAAACGATCAAAGGTCGCTGGAAAGAAATATTATTGAGAATAATCAATGTGATCTCGATTGGATACTTCATTTTCAATTTGCTTTGGGGAATCAACTATGTACGTGTCCCGCTCGACAAAAAGTTGGGAATCGATCATGAATATACTGAGAAAGACCTGCATGATTTTACAAAACTGCTGATCGAAAAGACCAATCGGCTCCATCTTGAAATCACTGAAAACGACACGCTGAAAGTCGTTTTTTCACATGACAAAGAAGTTGTGATGCGGATGAATCATAACGGATATCGCAATCTTTCCAAAAGCCATCCTGAATTTCATTATTCGAATCACAGCGTTAAAAAATCACTGATCAGCCTGCCTCTGACTTACATGGGGTTTGCGGGTTATCTAAATCCGTTTACAAATGAGGCGCAGGTCAACTCGATGCTGCCCGATTATTCGTTTGCAGCAACGTCATGTCATGAGATGGCGCACCAGATCGGATATGCTTCGGAGAGCGAGGCAAATTTCATCGGATATCTGGCCGCGATCAATAATGACGACTTATACATTCAATATTCGGGATACACGCTGGCATTGCGTTATTGCCTTGGAAACTGGGAAGTCCGCGACGAGAAAACGCTGGCTGAACTTGAAAAATCGATCAATCCCGGTATCCTTAAGAATTTTGTGGAAAGCCGGACTTTTTGGGAGCAATATGAATCTTTTATCGAGGTCGGCTTTCATATTTTCTATGACAATTTTTTAAAAATCAACCAGCAGGAAGAAGGATTGGAGAGTTATAGCAGGTTTGTGGATCTGCTGGTGAATTACCATAAAAAAACAGCATTGTAATTATTTGATTGTATCTACCTTAAAGATCAGCACCTGCTTCCTGTCGAGCCGTTGTTGAAGCCACTGTGAAATTTTTTCTGATTCGGCGGCAGGCAATATTTCCGAGCTCCGATATATGGCTACCGGCACGAATTGGGTTTTGCCACCGACGTTAAATGGATGATTGGAAATCGATACCTCCCGTATTTTAGGGAAGAGAATTTTTATTTCGGCGAGCAAACCTACATTATCATATCTGTTCTTGTTGATTTCGTTTTGGAGATTTTGGATGATCCTGTCTTTTTCGCTAAGGCGGATTTTTTCCGAATTGATCTCGTTAAGAATGTCTTTTTTTAAATCGATGGTATCCTGCCGGATAATCAGTTTGGTTCGTTCGAGACCTATCGTTTTCATTTCCTTATTAAGCTCACTAATTTCTTCCGGCGCAAATTTTTTGTTAAGAAAAGCAAGCTCAATATAACGCGGAGCAGCATATCTTGTTTTTTTATAGATGATCGTATAGCCTTTGGAAATAAGTGAATTCTCGATAAACGTGTTTATCCGCTCATCGAAGCGCCGCTCTTGAAATAAATTATAAGCAAAATAGATTGACGGCAGAACCAGAATGACAATCAGAATCGTCATTATTTGTTTGACGAGGCGCGAACGCCGCTGATCAACAATTTTTTTAAATGGGTACTTTAAATATTTAACGATCAGGAATGTGGCAATGCAGATAAAAACGCAATTGATCGTATAAAGGTAAAGCGCTCCAAAAAAGAACCGGAAATTCCCGATGGCCAATCCGTATCCTGCTGTACAAAGTGGCGGCATAAGCGCCGTGGCGATCGCCACACCAGGAATCGGGTTTCCTTTTTCGACCCGGGTAATCGCGATGACTCCGACCAATCCGCCAAAGAACGCAATCATGATATCGTAGATATTTGGTGAGGTCCGCGCGAGCAATTCGCTTTGGGTTTCTTTAAAAGGACTCACAAAAAAATAAATCGCCGATACCGTCAGTCCCACGAGTGTCGCGTTGAGTAAATTTTTCAGCGATTTTCGCAACATCATAAAATCGAATACTCCCAGACTGAATCCTGCGCCCACAATCGGACCCATTAACGGTGAAATAAGCATCGCCCCGATTATTACCGCATTAGAATTCACATTTAGCCCAACGGACGCTATCACAATCGCACACGCCAGGATCCAGAGATTGGCACCGCGAAACGAAATATTTGCCATTACGTTTTCAAGGACTTTCTGCTTTTCTTCTTCGCCCTTTGTCAGGTCGAATATTCGCATGATTCGGAGTAGTATCATAAATTAGATTTCGTCGGTGGTAAAGGCATTAAAACTTTTCTTTTTGTATGGCCTGATGATCAAGCGGCCTTCGCGGTCGTATTGCACGTAATTGTATATCCAATTCATAAGGACAACGGCTTTGTTTCGAAATCCGATCAGTGAAAACAGATGTACGAAAAGCCACAATACCCACGCAAAAAATCCGTGGAAATGCACGGATGGCAGATCGACGACGGCTTTGTTTCGGCCGATGGTTGCCATTGAACCTTTGTCGGCGTACTTAAATGGCTGCATTTGGATTCCGGAAACCAACCGCAATAAATTGTCTCCCAAATGTTTCCCCTGCTGGATCGCGGGCTGCGCCATCATTGGATGTCCATTCGGAAAGTGGGTTGATTCCATCTGCGCGATGTCGCCGATGGCAAAAATATCTTTGTACCCCGCCACCTGATTGTATTCGTTGACACGGAGTCGGTTGCTACGCGCATCGATTGCTGATTTGTCGAGTCCGTGAAGCAATTTCCCCATGACGCCCGCGGTCCAGATCACGCATGATGTTTCGAATGACATTTCGGTATTGGTGGTGATGATATGCCCGTCGTAACTGAGTACGCGCACATTTTTCCAGATATTGACGCCTAAATTTTCAAGATATTCTTCGGAAGCGCGGGATGATTTTTCACTCATTGTGTTGAGAATTCGGTCGCCGCTTTGGATCAGGTTGATCTCCATTAGATTTAGGTCGAGGTCGGGATAATCTTTTTGGAGAATTGCTTTTTTCATTTCGGCCAGCGCACCGGCGAGCTCCACGCCGGTAGGACCACCACCGACGAGACAGAAATTCATCAGGCACTTTTTTTCACGCGGATCGGTTGACAATACCGCGTGTTCGAAGTTTTCAAAAATGAGGCTTCTGATATTGAGCGCCTGCGGGATGGATTTCATGTTCATCGTGTTGCGTTCGATCTCCTTGTTGCCAAAGAAATTGGTTTTGGAACCTGTGGCGATGATCAGGTAATCGTAAGACAGATCGCCGATATCGGCGTGGATGGATTTTTTAACCGGATCGACTTCACGAACATGGCAAAGCCGGAAATAGCAATCGGGAAATTCCTGGATAATCTTCCGGATCGGGTAAGCGATGGACCCCGCTTCGAGTCCGCCTGTCGCGACCTGGTACATCAAAGGCTGAAAATTATGATAATTGTGGCGGTCGAGCAGGACGAGCTGGACGTTCTTCTTGCGAAGTTTGCGTGCGAGTGCGATACCGGCAAATCCGCCGCCGATAATTACAATTCGGGGAAGGTTGGTTTTTGGGATGTTCATTTTATAAGCTCCAAAGCTCCTGAGATCCAAAGTGCCAAAGCAGCACAAAGTAGCAGGGAGACAGCGTGACAAAGTTTGGTTTTATTTAAAGTTATTAAAAAAAGATGATTTGGGGATTTGGGGATTGGTTTATTTGATGCGGTTTAGAGGTTTAGGAAGTTTAACGGCTTTGTCTCTTTGTCTCTTTGGAGCTTTGGCGCTTTTAAAGAATCCGGTACATGAAAAATAGCCCCGATGGAAGCGGCATCCCTTTTTTTTGAAAACCTCGCAGGTTTTTAAAACCTGCGAGGTTTGGAAAAAAGGATACAGCGGACAGCGGGACCACCGCCTCTAAAACCCCTGAAACAATGTGCTCCCAAAAGAAAAAACGCTTAATTTGTAACCGAAAACCTAATTTGCCTACCAACGGGACATGAGTGACGGATTGGAACAATCGTTTGTGCGCCAGCTTAAGGAGAACCAGAACATCATCCATAAGATCTGCCGGCTGTACACCAAAGGCCAGGATGCGCATAACGACCTGTTTCAGGAAATTACGATCCAGCTTTGGAAGGCGTTCCCGAAATTCCGGGGCGATTCGAAATTCTCCACCTGGGCTTACCGCGTTGCACTGAATACCGCGATCACGCTTTATCGAAAAAGTACGCGGACGGTGTCGACAGTCGAATACGAAAGCGGAAAGCATTTCATCAAACAGGAAGAATACAACTACGAGGAAGAAGAACAGCTCAAGCTTTTGTACGAAGCCGTCTATCAATTGAACGACATCGAAAAGGCACTCGTCTTCATGTACCTCGAAGACAAGGATTACGCCGAAATATCAGAAACGCTCGGAATCACGGAGGTTAATGCAAGGGTAAAAATGAACAGGATCAAGGGGAAATTAAGGAAAATTTTAAATCCGTAGCAATGGAAGAACTGGATTTACTCAAAAAAGACTGGAAGCGAAAGGAGAATTCGTTTTCACAGCTCTCGGAAAAGGATATTTATAAGATGCTTCACCGCAAGTCATCGTCACTTGTAAAATGGATATTGATCATAAGCATCCTGGAAGTTTTGCTATGGACATTCATCAGCGTGTTTTTTAGTACCGACGATTTCCTGAAATTGGTAAAAGACGACGCGCTGATCGTATTCTATTATGTCA